>JAZSMC010000126.1:0-4788 GCA_045535705.1 Eubacteriales bacterium | reverse complement strand
TCTCCGCCGTTGTTTCCGCCGCTTTTGGCGGTTCTGCCGTAGGGATCGTATGTTTTTTAGGGGCTGGGGTGACGGGCGGGAGCTTCATTTCTTGCCGAAATTCCGCCGCCGTCATACGCTCTTGCGGCTGATGCTGGGTTTCCCCTTTCAGATCGTAAGAAATCTGACGGGTGCTGATGGGCTTTGCGGGCGTCTGCTCCTCAATGGGTACCGTACTGTCCGAAAGCCGTCCGCCAACGGTTCCGCGGCGGAATCCGCTTTCCAGCTTCATGGCAGGTCTGGTGACGTTGGATTCCAACGCCGAGCGAACCGTATAATAAACCGCCTCAAACACCGCTTTTTCGTTGGAAAACTTCACTTCCAGCTTGGCGGGATGCACGTTTACGTCCACGCGCGACGGATTCACCGTAATGGAAAGCACGCAACAAGGAAATTTTTCGGGGGGCATATACGACGTATACGCTTGCTCCAACGCCGCCATGGCGGTCTTGCTTTTCACGAATCTGCCGTTGACGAAGAAATTCTGGAAGTTACGGTTGGCTTTGAAATTGTCGGTGCGTCCAATGAAGCCCGAAACCTCAATGCCCTCGTTTTCGCCCTGTACCTCCAACAAACGGTTGGCAAAATCTCTGCCGTAAAGGGCGTAAACCGTGCTTTTGAGGTTGCCGTCCCCCGCCGTTTCCAGCTTCACGTTTCCGTCCGCGATCAGACGGAACGCGATGGACGGATTGGACAGCGCCACCTTCTCCACGTTCGCCATCACCGCCATGGTTTCGGTCACGTCCTTCTTGAGGAACTTCCGACGGGCAGGCACGTTGGCAAACAAATTCTCCACGATCACCGACGTACCCGTGGAGCAACCCTGCTCGGTGACGGTGATCTCCTCGCCGCCGTGGGCTTCCATCACCGCGCCGTATTCGGCATCTGCAGTCTTGGAAATGATGCGAATATCCGACACCGACGCAATGGCGGCAAGCGCCTCGCCTCGGAATCCCAGCGTCAGAATGGACTCCAGATCCACCGCCTCGCGGATCTTACTGGTGGCGTGACGTCGAATGGCAATGGGTAGATCCTCGGGGGACATTCCGCAACCGTTGTCGGTGACGCGCATAAAGGACACGCCCCCGTTGCGGATCTCCACCGTGATGCGCGTGGCTCCTGCGTCAATGGCGTTTTCCATCAGTTCCTTGATCACCGACGCAGGTCGGTCTACCACCTCTCCCGCGGCAATCAGATTGGCTACCGAAAACGGCAGTACGTTAATGGCTCCCATAGGGGAATCTCCTTTCAAAATGTAATGAGGCGAAGGTCGCGGGTTCTGCCCGCACCCGCTTAAAACCTTTTTGAAAAAAGGTTTTAAGAATTCCAAAAACTTTCGGCAAGTGGGATTAGATGTCCTTCCGAGGGGGTACAAACAACGTGCGCCCTCGATTGTTTCGCGAGGAAAGTTTTTGCTACAGTTTTTTGCTACACTGCGACATCACCCTGTATGGGAAAGTTCAATGGATAGACGGAATGGTACTGCCGCAAGCCGTCAGGTACCGCCACCCTGCCGGCTCCATGATGTTAGTTTATATGGAAATTATACTTCTGTGTGTCATCCTGAGCGATGACGCGCTGGGGGAAAGTTACTCATATCGGGAGAGAATTCAGGGTCTTGGCGGCGCCTGAATTCTTGCGACAGTACCATTCCGTCTGTAAACGGGACTTTCCCATGCAGGGTGATGTCGCACCCAAAGTGTGGTTCGGGACGAAAACTTTCAACGAGCTACTCTCTGTAGGAAATGCTTTGTTCGCACTTCCTTCCGAGGGTATCTTTTACAATCCCCTTCGTTGAAAGTTTTTGGGATTCTTAAACCCTTTTTTCAAAAAGGGTTTAAGTGGGGTGCGGGGCTAGCCCCGCGACCTTTCCCGCGACCTTATTGCAACCGTTTTTTCAGATCAAACAGGAACGACATACATTCCAAGGGAGAGATGGTGTTAAGGTCAACGGCTTTCAGTTCGTTGATGATTTGCTCGTTGATGCAGTCATCCATAGAGATCACGCCGTCGTCTTCTTTGGATGCGTCGACCTTTTCGGAGAGCGACAGTGATTTTGCAGAGGCTTCCACGGACGCCAGGATCTCTTTGGCGCGTTTGATCACTTCGTTGGGCAAG
This sequence comes from Eubacteriales bacterium, assembly GCA_045535705.1. Taxonomy (GTDB): domain Bacteria; phylum Bacillota; class Clostridia; order Oscillospirales; family CAG-272; genus UMGS1865. Next base: position 2,631 of record JAZSMC010000126.1, on the reverse strand, counting down.
CCTGCCAGCTTGGCGACCTCGATGCCGTAGCTGTCGTCGGTAGAGCCGCGGATGATCTTCCGCAGGAACGTGATGCTGTCCCCGCGCTTCTTTGCGGCGATATTGTAGTTCACGATCCCCTCGAACTCGTCTTCCAGAGAGGTCAGCTCGTGGTAATGAGTTGCAAACAGGGTTTTGGCACCGATTTTACGGCTGTTGGTGTATTCCACGATGGCGCGGGCGATGCTCATGCCGTCAAAGGTGGAGGTTCCGCGCCCCACTTCGTCGTAAATAATCAAGCTCCGACGGGTGGCGTTTTTGAGAATATAGGACACCTCGTTCATTTCCAGCATAAAGGTGGATTGTCCCGACGCCAGATCGTCGGAAGCGCCCACACGGGTGAACACCTTGTCCACCACGCCGATCTGCGCTTCCGACGCGGGCACGAAGGAGCCGATCTGCGCCATGACCACGATCAGCGCCACTTGGCGCATATAGGTGGATTTACCCGCCATATTCGGTCCCGTGATCAGCATCAGGCGGTTGCGCGCCGTGTCAAGCTCGGCGTCGTTGGGCACGAAATAAGTGTCCTTCACGAACTGCTCCACCACGGGATGCCGCCCGTCCTTGATACGGATCACGTCGGTCTGATCCACTTCGGGACGAACGAATTTATGCTTGGACGCCACGGTGGCAAGCGAGAGATACACGTCGATCTCCGCCAGCTGGGCGGCTGTTTTTTGGATTCTGGCGCTTTGTTGCGCCACGTAATTGCGGATCTCTTGGAACACCTCGTATTCCAAGGCGCAAACCTTGTCCACTGCCCCCAGAACCGTGGCTTCCATGTCCTTCAATTCTTGGGTAATGTACCGCTCGGCGTTGCTCAAGGTCTGCTTGCGGATGTAGCGGTTGGGAACCAGATCTTTATAGGAGTTGGTGACTTCGATGTAATAGCCGAACACTTTGTTGTAGCTGATCCGAAGATTTTTGATCCCCGTCACCGTCCGTTCCTCTTCCGCGATCTTTTCGATCCAGCCCTTGCCGTCCTGCATCACGGTGCGTAAGCGGTCAATTTCCTCGTGATATCCTTCCGCGATCATGCCCCCCTCGCGAACCAATGCAGGGGCGTCCTCGCGGATGGATTTTCCGATCAGCTCCCGCACGTCTGCCAGGGGATCCATGGATTCACAGATCCGACGGAGCCCGTCACACTTGCAGGCGGACAGCAGTTGGGTCACTTCGGGAAGCACCGAAACGGTGGAGAACACTGCGCGCAGATCTCGGGCGTTTGCGGTGGTGTAAACGATTTTGGTCATCAGACGCTCCAAGTCCAGAACGTGGGAGAGTAGCTCGCCCAATTCCTCGCGGAGCATGTAGTTTTCGCTGAATTCCTGCACCGCGTCCTGTCGGGCAGAAATGGCGGACGTATTCAACAGGGGATGCTCCACCCATTTGCGTAACATTCTGGCGCCGGGGGCTGTTTTGGTCTTGTCCAGCACCCAAAGCAGGGTTCCTTTGCGGTCTTTACCCCGCATGGATTCGGTCAGCTCCAGATTGCGTCGGGTGTTCACGTCCATTTCCAGATACTGACCGTCGGAATAAACGTTCAGCTCCTTGATATACGAAATATCTCGTTTTTCGGTGTCTTTGACGTAATTGAGCATGGCGCCAACTGCACAAACCAGCTCCCGACAGTCGTAAACCTCTTGGCGCACGCTGTCCCCAAACTGGGCGCGCACCAGCTCCGCCGCCGTGGATTCCTCAAATCGGGATGCTTGGGCGTCCAACAGCATGACCTCGGGACGGGCGGCAAAAAACGCGCCCACGTCCTCTCCCATATGTACCCGATTGAGGTTGCACAGCACCTCGCTGGGAGCGTAAGTGGCAAGCTCGCTCTTGATCCTCCCCTCCATGTTGGAGCCGGAAAACGAGGTGGCGTAGATCTGGGCGGTGGAAACGTCCGCAAAGCAGATCCCGCTCTCAAACTCGCCCATAAACAGGGTGCAAAGATAATTGTTGCGGTGTTCGGGGATCAGATTGGATTCGATCAGCGTCCCGGGGGTAATCACGCGGATCACGTCCCGTTTCACCAGCCCTTTCGCTTGGGCGGGATCCTCCATCTGCTCGCAAATAGCGACTCTGTAGCCGTTGGAAACCAGCTTTCCGATGTACCCCTCCGAGGAATGGAAGGGCACGCCGCACATGGGCGCGCGCTCCTCCTCGCCGCAATCTCTGCCCGTCAACGTCAGCTCCAGCACGCGGGACGCCACCACGGCGTCGTCAAAAAACATCTCGTAGAAATCTCCAAGACGGTAAAACAGGATGTGATCCTTGTATTGATTTTTGATCTCAAAGTATTGCTCCATCATGGGTGTCATGGCGCCGTTGCTCCTTTCAAACGAACAGAAATTTCAAGATCGCGGATCCGTCAATGGCATCCGCCGCAGGTGCTGCAATCGTGAGTACAGCCCGACGAGGGCTTCTCGCCCGTGATTTGGAACATGATGGTCTGATTCACCTCGTTCATCAAGCCGTTCACCGCCTCCTGCGCCTTGTTCAAGGCGTCAAAGGTGGGATTTTCAACGATTGCTTGGTAAAGGGTGTCGATGCGGCTCTGGATCACTTCCAGGAAATGCAGATCGTGATCGGGCA
>JAZSMC010000038.1:0-3397 GCA_045535705.1 Eubacteriales bacterium | reverse complement strand
CGCGCAAATGATCTTCATTCCCGGCGGATTCTCGGGCGGCGACGAGCCTGACGGAAGCGGTAAGTTTATCACCGCATTCTTCCGCAACGCCGCCATCAAAGAGGGCGTGACCGATCTGTTGGAGAACCGCGACGGCTTGATGTGCGGTATCTGTAACGGATTCCAGGCGTTGATCAAGCTGGGATTGGGGCCTTACGGCAAGATCATCGACACCGACGAATCCTGCCCCACCTTGACCTTCAACACCATCGCGCGCCACCAATCCAGAATCGTTCGCACCCGTGTGGCATCCAATAAGTCCCCCTGGTTGGCGTTGACCAACGTGGGCGACGTTTACAGCGTGCCGATCTCTCACGGCGAGGGACGCTTCCTGGCGGACGAGGCGTTGATCCGTCAGTTGGCAGAAAACGGACAGATCGCAACCCAGTACGTGGACTTTGACGATCACGCAACGAGCGACGTACACTTCAATCCCAACGATTCCATGTACGCCATCGAGGGAATCACCTCTCCCGACGGCAGAGTGTTCGGTAAGATGGGACACAGCGAGCGTATCGGCGCGGGACTTTACAAGAACGTTCCGGGTGAATACGACATTCAGATGTTCAAAGCGGCTGTGAAGTATTTTAAGTAAAACGGAGGATGGGAAATGTCGTATAAAAGCGATATTGAAATTGCACAATCCTGCAAGCTTGAGCATATTTCGGTGATTGCGAAGCGTGCCAACATCAAAGAGGAGTACGTGGAGCAGTACGGAAATTATAAGGCGAAAATTGATCCGAAGCTGTTGGACGAGGACCGTCCAAACGCGAAATTGATTTTGGTGACCGCCATCACGCCCACTCCCGCAGGGGAGGGAAAGACCACCACCACCATCGGCTTGGCGGACGGGTTGCGGCGTATTGGGAAAAACGTGACCGTTGCGCTTCGTGAACCCTCTCTCGGTCCCGTGTTCGGGATCAAGGGGGGCGCCGCGGGGGGCGGCTACGCCCAAGTGGTTCCCATGGAGGACATCAATTTGCATTTCACGGGAGATTTTCACGCCATCGGCGCGGCGAACAATCTGTTGGCTGCCATGTTGGATAATCACGTCCAGCAAGGAAACGCGCTTGGAATCGATACCAAGCGGATCACGTGGAAGCGTTGCGTGGATATGAATGACCGCCAACTGCGTTTCGTTGTGGACGGCTTGGGCGGACGTGTCAACGGTGTTCCCCGTGAGGACGGATTCGACATCACCGTGGCGTCCGAGATCATGGCGGTGTTCTGCCTTGCCACTTCTCTCAAAGATCTGAAAGAGAAGCTTTCCCGCATTATCGTTGCGTACACCTACGACGGGAAGCCCGTGACGGCAGGGAATCTGAAAGCGGCAGGCGCCATGACCGCGCTGCTGAAGGATGCGCTGAAGCCCAATCTGGTGCAGACGTTGGAGGGAACTCCCGCGTTCGTTCACGGCGGTCCGTTTGCGAATATTGCCCACGGCTGTAACTCGGTGATGGCAACGCAAATGGCTCTGAAAATGGGTGATTACACCGTTACCGAAGCAGGCTTTGGAGCCGATCTCGGAGCGGAAAAGTTTTTGGATATCAAGTGTCGTTTGGCTGGATTGGTTCCCGACGCCGTGGTGATGGTTGCCACGGTGCGCGCGCTGAAAATGCACGGCGGATTGGCAAAAACCGAGCTTGGCGAGGAAAATCTCGTCGCGCTGGAAAAGGGAGTTCCCAATCTGCTCCGTCACGTTTCCAACATCAAGGACGTGTACCGCTTGCCTTGCGTGGTGGCGGTGAACCGTTTCCCAACCGACACCGACGCTGAAATTGATTTTATCATTGAAAAATGCAAGGAATTGGGCGTGAATACCGTCCTCTCCACGGTTTGGGCAGAGGGTGGTAAGGGTGGTGAAGCTCTTGCCCGTGAGGTGGTTCGTCTTTGCGAAGAAGAACAAGGCGACTTCACCTTTAGCTATGCCGACGAGCTTTCTATCTCGGAAAAGATCGAAGCCGTGGTGAAGAAGGTATACCGCGGAAGCGGAGTGAATATTCTTCCTGCCGCCAAGAAGCAGATCGCGGAGCTGGAAGCCCTGGGATTCGGCAAATGCCCTGTATGTATTGCCAAAACGCAGTACAGCTTCTCCGACGATCCCACGCTGCTCGGCGCCCCCGACGGCTTCACCGTTACGGTGAAGAACGTGAAGGTTTCCGCGGGCGCAGGCTTCGTCGTGGTTCTGACCGGTGACATTATGACCATGCCCGGTCTTCCCAAAGTCCCCGCAGCCGAGCGCATCGACGTGGATGACACGGGAAAGATCGTGGGATTATTCTGATAAAGGTAAGACCTTGGGAGGGGAGAGCTTCTTGTAAGAAGCTCTCCCCTCCCAACCCCACCTCTCTCAAGAACTTTCCCACCACGCTCCGTCCTGCGTAAGAATGGTATTTTGAGAGAGAATGGAAGACCTTGGAAAGGGGCAAACTTCTTGAAAGAAGTTCACCCCTTCCCAAACCCATCCCCCTCAAGAACTTTCCCACCGCGCTCCGTCCAACATGAAAGCAGATTTTGGAGTCTGCATTGGACGGAGCGCGGTGGGAAATTCTTTTTTGGGTGGGTTTTATTTTTAGAGTTTGATCGCTTCGTGTCGGAATGATGTGTCATCCCGTTCGTGAAATGGTATTGATGATTAATATCGTTTATTTTCCAAAAAAACGGATCGCAGGTGAAACGATCCGTTTGCAATATACATTGGTGACAATATAGGAGGTGTGAAATCACGTGTCAAAATAAGCAGTTTTTGCAAAATGAGATGGAGAGATCACCCCCGTTCAGCACATGAAAACTCCGATTGTAGTTTTGCGTAGGTGAAACGGCGCGCCGTTGAACGGAGCGAAAACCAGGAAGAGATCTCCGAACGAATTTTGTTGTCTTTCCAAGGAAAAAGTAAATCCCGTTGTAGGGGCGACCATTGGTCGCCCGCCTCAAAAGAGTATCCGTTGTACGATAGGTAGAGAATAATCGTTTGGCACGGGCGATCAATGATCGCCCCTACATTGAAAAAGGAAATTTTATGCTTCAGTGCGTGATATTTTCATTCTACCAAAGTCTAACTTTTTCGGGAGAAAATTTAGGGTGGCGGGCGCCAGTGACGCCTGCCAAAATTCGCTCTTTGTTCCGCGAATAAGTTTCATTCATCCCCCGATGATATTCTTTTTTCAAAAAAAGTTACTTTCTCGGCGGAGAATTTAGGGTGGCGGTACCTAAATTCTTGCGGGAGCTAATCTACCGTCTGTCCATTGAACTTTCCCATACAGGGTGATGTAGCACCCAAGGCAAGGATAGAGAGCAAAAACTTTCTTCGCAAAACAACCGAGGGCGCACATTGTTTGCACACCCTCGGTAGGAAACC
>JAZSMC010000114.1:0-6961 GCA_045535705.1 Eubacteriales bacterium | reverse complement strand
ACGGATGACACTTTGACTACCGAACGCGAAGTTCAAAGAAAAGCTCGTCAGTCCATTGCTCTCTTATTATAACAAAAATAAGCATAGCTGGCCATACCGATTTGCTCGGTATAGGGCTACGCTTATATTGTACCAAAGAAATGTACGGCGAAAACGTTACCCGTGAGATACTGAAGCATCTGAAATAAAACATCTTTGGTTAAAACACTTGACTTTTTCACAATTTTAAGGTATGATATTATATGAATCCGAGATTAAAGGAGGCAGAATCCATGAACAATCTGGAGCAGATCGTTGCCAACAATCTGACCGAATTGCGGAAAGAAAAAAAGTGGACGCAGGCGGAATTGGCTGAAAAAATCAATTATTCGGATAAGTCCGTTTCCAAATGGGAGCGCGGGGAGGCTCTGCCCGACCTGAAGGTGCTTCTGCAGATGGCGGATCTGTTTGGCGTTAATCTGGAGTATTTCACCACCGAAAACGCCGCCTCCGAAAAGGAACGCTTCACCGTTTCCAAAGGCGGAACCGCGTTCCGCATCATCGTGGCGATCCTTGCCGCCTGCATCGTTTGGCTCATCGCGGTGGTGGTTTTCGTTTCGTTTTCCATCAAAGCCACCTACCTGTGGATGGTGTTCATCTGGGCGATCCCGGCATCCACTTGGCTCATGATGATGATGTTTCAGCACTGGAACTTCCGCATTACGGCTTTGGTATTCCGCTCCATTGCCTGTTGGACTTTGCTCACAGCGGCTTATCTTCAGCTTTTGGTTTCCAGAGGACTCAACGCATGGATGATCTTCCTGGTAGGCATCCCTCTGCAAGCCGTTTTGATTTTGTGGACCAGCCTGCGAACGACAAAAAAATGAACCTTACATACTGATAACGGCATCCGTTCCAAAAAGAGCGGATGCCGTTTTTTTATTTTTTTTGAATAAACACTTGACAAACAATACTATGTGTGGTATAGTATTATGTGAAAGGGGGTATTACATGGAAATCCAAATGAAGCGCGGACTTCTGGACGTATGCGTCCTTGCCGCCATCAAAAATCAGGATTCCTACGGCTATCAGATCATCAAGGACGTCAAGCCCTACGTCAAAATTTCGGAATCCACCCTCTACCCCATTCTCCGAAGGTTGGAAGAAGCCAAGCTTTTAACCGTCTACAGCATTGAACACCACGGCAGGTTGCGAAAATATTATCGCATTACACCGCTTGGATTGAAACGTCTGGACGAATTTCGGAAGGAATGGAAGGAAATTTTAGCCATCTATCAATTTGTAACGAAGGAGGACAAAAAGCGTGAATAAAGAAGAATTTCTTTCATCTTTGCGAGAGCGGCTTGCCGTGTTTCCCGATGATGAGATTGAGGGGTACGTCAGCTACTACCGCGAAATGATCGAGGACCACGTTGACGACGGTTTCCCCGAGGAAAAGGTCATCGAAACCATTGGCTCCGTGGACGACGTATTTGCAGTCATTTTGCAGGAAACCGCCCTTGCCCAACTACTGAAAAACAAAATGAAACGCAGGCAAAAATTGAAAAAATGGGAGATCTGGTTGTTGGCTCTCGGCTCTCCCGTATGGTTCCCCTTGGCGGTCACCGCCTTCGCGTTGGTATGGGTGCTTTACATCGTTTTATGGGCGCTGGTCATTACCCTCTACGCAGTGGAACTCTCGTTTGCGATCTGCGCTTTAGGCGGCACGGTTGCTGCAATCATAATGCTGTTCGACAACGCTTTCGCAGCGGGCGTTACGTTCAGCGGTGCGCTGGTGGGCGCAGGATTGACCCTCATCTTATTCCGCCCTTGTATCCTTGCCACCAAGGGAACGGCAAAATTAGCAAAAAAAATTTGGCTTGGAATTAAATTCTTGATCGTAGGAAAGGAAAAAGCAATATGAAAGCAAGTTTAAAAATGACCGTCACAGGAATCATTTGCATCGTTCTGGGATGCATCCTGTTTGCAAGCTGCTCCGCAGCCAACGGCTTTGATTGGAGCCGACTCTCCACCGAAAAATTTGAACAAAAAACCTATACCACCGAAGAATCCTTCCAAGGCATTTCCGTTGACGAAGAATATGGAATCAACATCAAATTCGTTCTTTCCACGGACGGCGTTTGCAAGATCGATTACCCCGAATCCAAAAATATCGTTTGCGAGATCGGCGTAGAGGAAGATACGCTCAAGATCAAGCAAATTGACAACCGCCGATGGTATCACATGATCGGATTCAATTTCTATACTCCCACATTGACAGTCTATCTCCCTGAAAGCGAGATCCAAACGCTGAAGGTCAACGCCTCCACCAGCGATACCACCATTCCCTCGGACTTCTCCTTTGGAGATCTGAAGATCGATCTTTCCACGGGTGACGTGACGCTATCCGCCAACGTGACGGGCAAATTGGAGATCGACGTATCTACGGGTGACGTAACGGTCAGCAATTCCAATCCCACTTCGGTCAGCATCACCACCACCACGGGACATATTTCCGCGTCCGCGATCCATGCAACGGGAGATTTTCACGCTCAGTCGACAACGGGGAATCAAGCCTTCCGTGATATCTCCTGCGCCAATGCAACCTTAACATCCTCAACGGGCGATAAAGAGATCTCCGATTTCACCGCATCCGGTGATCTCACGGTAGAATCCAGTACAGGCGACCAGACTTATACCAACGTGACCTGCGCCAATGCCACCCTGACCTCCTCAACGGGCGACAAAACCATTTCCACTCTGAACGGATTCGGAAATCTTACGGTCAGATCCGACACGGGAGATTCCGCTTTTCATAACGTCGTGTGCAATCAATTGAAGGTCACCACCTCAACGGGACGTCAGACCTACACCGACGTTTCCTGCGGTGCCACGGAATTGCTCTCCGATACGGGAAAGATCCATATGACCAATCTGGTTTCCTCCGATCATCTGAAGATCCAAACCGACACGGGCGATATTACCTTTGACCGTTGCGATGCCGTTTCCATGGATATCAAAGCAGACACGGGTGACGTAAAGGGATCGTTCCGCACACCCAAGATCGTCTATGCCAATACCGACACGGGACGCGTTAGCGTTCCACGTACCACCGAGGGCGATCTTTGCGAGATCACCACCGATACAGGCGATATTGAGATCACCTTCGCGGAGTAAAACCGCTTTGATTTTCTAAATCCGTATAACAAAAGCCCTCCAACGATGGAGTCGTCGAACTGTGTCTTTGGAGGGCTATTCTTATCCTTTTTTCATAAAACGCAACACGTCATGTTAAAAAACGGCAATTCTACCATTCGTAGAGAGCCATTCTACAACCGAGAGAATCCACATACCCAATCCATAGAGCGCGTTCTCCTACCAATAGGTTGCTCTATTCAGCTGTAAGGGGTATAATAGAGCCAAGGATTTCCGCGAAAGGAGAACGGCTGATGCGATCAACGGTCAAGAAAAACGAACCGATCAAGACGTTATACTACACCGACGAGCTTCACGACGATTTTGCAGGCGTCACAAGAAGACCCTTGGAGATCGGCAGCTCTTACTGTTATCATCGAAAAATATTTCCGTGGGCACCTTTGGAATTTCTGGTTTACCGCGTGATCATGACTCCCTTTGCGTTTCTGTACTCCAAGTTGAAATACAGATACAGAATTAAAAATCGCCAGCTTCTCAAGCAAGCAGGCAAATCGGGATGCTTCATCTACGGCAACCACGTCCTCATGGACGGGGACGCGTTTCTTCCGTCTATGGTTGCCTTTCCCAAAAAGGTCAAAGTGGTAGTGAGCGGTGCCAATCTTTCCGTCCCTGCTGTGGCACGCCGATGGATCGAACTGTCGGGAGCGGTCCCCGTTCCCACCAAACACAGTGGGATGCGCCCGTTTTTGAATACCCTGGAGCGGAATATTCAAAAAGGTCACGCCATTATGATCTATCCCGAGGCGCACATCTGGCACTATTACAAGGGGATCCGTCCCTTTGAAGCAGGCTCATTTCGCTACCCCGTTCGGTTCCAGGCACCCGTATTCTGCACGACGACCACCTTCCAACCGCCCAAGCACGGCAAAACACCGAGGGTAACGGTCTACGTGGACGGTCCCTTCTATGCGGATCAGAATTTACCCACCGATCGAGCCAAAGCCCAACGGTTGCGGGACGAAGTGTACGCCACCATGATGGAGCGGTCAAAAAATAGCACCTACGAGGCCATTCGGTATGAAAAAGCCGAGGGCAGAAAGGAGTATCCATGATCCCCATTCTCTTTGCAGGTAACGAAAAGGTGTTTGACGGCATGGTGATCGCTTCCCTCTCTATCGTGAAGCATCATCGCGGCGTATTGCAAATATACTTATTTACCATGGATCTGACCGACGTAGCCCCCGACTATCGCCCGATCAGCGAAGGACAGCGACAGTATTTGGAGAAGATCTACCGCGACGTCAATCCCGAAAGCCGCGTGCTTTTGATAGACGTAGGCGCTTATTATCGAGAAACGCTTCTCAACGCAAAAAATCAGGATAATCTTTACACCCCTTACTCTTTTTTGCGGTTATTTTCAGATCGAGTGGACTTTTTACCCGAAAAGATCATCTATCTGGACACCGATACCATGCTCTGCGGTGATATTTCCGAGCTTTACGAGATAGAGCTGAAAGACGCAGAATTCGCCGCCGTCCGCGATTATTACGGCAGGATCTTTTTTGGAATCAATTATCTCAATTCGGGCGTTCTGCTTCTGAATCTGCACAAAATTCGCCAAACGGGATTGTTTCAACGGGCAATTCGGCGGTGCGCCGAAAAGAAAATCTTTCTGCCCGACCAGACCACCATCAACCGTTTGGCGGTCAAGAAAAAAATTCTGCCCCGCCGTTTCAACGAACAGCACAAATGCAGAAAAAATACGCTGATCCGTCATTTTTCCATGACGATCCGCTGGTTCCCGAAATTTCACACGCAAAATATTAAGCCGTGGCACGTGGAAAAAGTGCATACGTGCTTAAAAATCCACCGATTCGATGACGTTTTGAACGATTATCTCGTCCGAAAACCGCAATTTCCCAACGCATGAAAGGAGAAGCACCATGCAAAGCACAAAAAACCGTATTCCCGTTTTTTATTCCGTCGATGACAATTATCTGCCCTTTCTGGCAGTTTCCATACGCTCTCTGATCGACAATCTCTCCCCCGACACCAAATGCGAAATTTACGTTTTGAATAACGGGTTATCCGCCCCTCATTCCATCCAATTGACGGAATCGGAAAGCGCCCGTGTAAAAATCCGATTCGTTGACGTGTCCGCCAAGCTGGTGCCCCTGGCTAAAAAGCTGAATCTGCGGGATTATTACACCGCGTCTATCTATTTTCGATTGTTTATCCCCTCCTTGTTTCCGAAATATAAGAAAGCCGTCTACATTGACGCCGACACCGTAATCAACGGGGATATTACGCAGCTCTACCGTATGCCCATCGGAAACCGTTTGGTTGCAGCGGCAGCGGACGACATCATTGCAAGCTGTGCGGATTTTCGGAATTACGCGCAAGAGGGGCTTGGAATCCCCTACCGCGAATACTTCAACTCCGGCGTTCTGCTGATGAACCTCGAACAGTTTCGTTTGCAGGAGATCGAAGATAAATTCGTGTATCTCTTGAACCGTTACCATTTTGACACGGTCTGCCCCGATCAAGATTACCTGAACGTTCTCTGCCGCGATCAAGTCCTGTTTTTGGACAAAGGATGGAATAAAATGTCCATTGATTGCGATTATGACGGCGAACCGAATCTGATTCATTACAATATGTTTTTCAAGCCGTGGCAATACGACAATATTTGCTACGGGGATTACTTTTGGAAATACGCGGAACGCACCGACTTTTTGGAGGAAATTCAACGAATCCGCGACAGCTTCGGCGAATCCGACCGCCAAGCACAAGCCGAAGCCAATCAAGCACTGCATCAAAACGCCGTTTCCATCAGCCGAGCGAGCAACAATTTCCGTTGCATCATGCCGTCGGTGGATTGGCAACACTTCAAGGATTGGATGAACGTCAATGAAGCCTGAAACGCAATCCAAGGAACGCTTGGAAATTTTAGAAAAAATAAAAAAGCTGGAAGCCGAAGGGGGCGACAGCTTCCACAAAGACGTGGAACCGGATCCCCCGGGACACCCACTGGCGCCCCATGAAGTGGACTATCTGCAAGAGAAATTTTCTTCCCGTTTTCACGCATGTGTCACCCGTGTGATCGCATCCGTGGCGCAAAAAATTCTGCGAAAAAATCTCAAAATGAAAGTGGTGGGCGAAGAAAATTTGCAAAATATTTCCGGCGGCGCCATCCTCACCAGCAATCATTTCAGTAAGTTTGAAAATCTTGCCGTGAAAGAGGTCGCCGACCGCATCCCAACCCGGCACCGCTTTTACCGAGTCATTAAAGACATCAATTACTTTCAGCCCGGCATCGTTGGCTACTTGATGAAGCACTGCGACACCCTACCTCTCAGCACCAATCTCAAAACCATGCGCCTGTTTTCTAAAGCAATGGAAACCATTCTCAACCGCGGTGATCTGGTTTTGATCTATCCCGAACAATCCATGTGGTGGAACTATCGCAAGCCCCGTCCCTTCCGCGAGGGTGCGTTCTTCTACGCCGCGAAGCATAACGTCCCCATCGTTCCCATATTCGTTACGATGGAAGACCAACCGTGCCTCGACGGCGACGGATTCCCCAAACAAGCCTATACCATCCACGTCATGCCCCCCATCTACCCCGATCCTAACAAATCTCTCCGTGATAACGAACGGGATATGCTCCAAAAAAATCAGTCCCTTTGCTATCAGAAGTACGAAGAAGTTTATGGTGAGAAGACAGTTTATTGAAAGGTCGCGGGGCTAACCCCGCACCCCACCTAAAACCTTTTTGAAAAAAGGTTTTAGGAATTCCAAAAACTTTCGGCAAAAAGAATAAAAG
>JAZSMC010000004.1:0-21171 GCA_045535705.1 Eubacteriales bacterium | reverse complement strand
GCGATCTGACCACCGAGGCAGAGCATCTGTGTGCCAAGTATTCCATGGAAAAATACGGCAGCGAATTTTTGTTCGTTACCGATTACGACGCCAAGGAGCGCGCATTCTACCATATGCGGGACGAGCAGGGCGTTCCCATGGGCTACGACCTGATCTGGAGAGGCTGTGAGATCACCACGGGAGCAGTCCGTGAGCATCGGTTTGACGTTTTGAAAAAACAGGCAGACGAAAAGGGCTTGGCGGCTGACGTGGAGTTTTATCTCCAGTTCTTCCGTTACGGCTGTCCCCCTCACGGCGGCTTCGGTCTGGGAATTGACCGTATGACCATGCTGTTCCTGGGACTGTCCATCAAGGAAGCTGAGTTCCTGTTCCGCGGTCCCAATAGACTGACTCCGTAAGAGAAGGAAACTCTATGCCTGAACTGTTATCCCCAGCGGGGAATTTTGAAAAACTGAAAGCCGCGCTGCTCTACGGAGCGGATGCGGTTTACATGGCAGGGCATTTCTTTGGGATGCGTTCCGCCGCCGATAATTTTTCCGTGGAAGAAATTTATGAGGCGGTGGAGTATACCCACGCTCGTGGGAAAAAGATATACTTAACCGTGAATACCATGCCTCACGAGGATGAATACGGCAGACTTCGGGAGTTTCTCACCGCCCTCAAAGGCGCGAAGCTGGACGCCATGATCGTTGCCGACTTGGGGACGCTGGCGACCGTGCGAGAGATCCTACCCGATATGGAGATCCACATTTCCACCCAAGCCAGCATCGTATCCTCTGCGGCGGCGAAGGCGTATGCCGCACTGGGAGCGAAACGGCTGGTGCTGGCGCGGGAGCTGACCATGAAGGAGATCTTGGCGATCCGCGCCAATCTGGACAAGGACATTGAATTGGAAACCTTTATTCACGGTTCTATGTGCATTTCCTATAGCGGCAGATGTCTGCTTGCCAACGCCATCAACGGACGTGACGGTAACCGCGGCACCTGCACCCAGCCTTGCCGTTGGAACTATTCGCTTTTGGAAGAAAAGCGCCCCGATATGCCTTTGCCCATCGAGCAGAGCGACTTGGGAACCTTCATTTTGTCGTCCAAGGATATGTGCATGATCGAGCATATCCCCGAGCTGATGGAGAGCGGTATTGCATCGTTTAAAATTGAGGGACGCATGAAAAGCGCGTATTATACGGCAGTGGTAACCAACGCCTACCGCATGGCGATGGACGCATACGCCGACGATCCCACGAACTATCACTACGATACCGCGTGGCTTTCTGAATTGGAAAGCGTTTCCCATCGGGAGTACGGCACGGGATTCTTCTTCGATGATCCCATGGAAAATCCCCAACTGGTCAGCGCTTGCGGCTATATTCGGGAGAAGGCATATTTTTCCACTGCCATCGAATATGATGAAACGGAAGCCGTCGCGATCACGGAGAAGGGGATCGCAATGGACAATGAAAACGGCAGATTGTACCGTTTCATTCAGAGAAATAAGGTCAGCGTAGGTGAGGAAGCCGAGCTGATCTCGCCCCGCAAGATCGGGCGAGGGTTTGAGGTGGGCGAGCTGTACGCCCCCGACGGGGAGCGGTTGGAGTCCACCCCTCATCCGTCCATGATCTACTGGTGCCGCGTGCCATTTGAGGTGCATGAGGGGGATATTCTCCGCGCCGCCACGGGACGGGGCTTGGATATTCGCGCCAAAGACCGATTGAAAGGAGCGTTGCCTTGTGATTGTAATTGAGTTTTTGAAAGCGATCCTCTATGGGATCGTGGAAGGGATCACCGAGTGGTTGCCCGTCAGCTCCACGGGACATCTGATCCTGTTGCAGGAGTGGTTGCCCTTTGCATTTACCGGGGATCCCGTGTTGCTGGCGGAATTCGGTGAAATGTTTGAGGTGGTGATCCAGCTGGGCGCCATTTTGGCTGTCGTGGTGTTATTCTGGCACAAGCTGTGGCCGTTTTCGGCTCAAAAAAGCACGCCGGAAAAGCGGGAGACCTGGAGTCTTTGGTTCAAGGTGTTGATCGCCAGTCTGCCTGCCGCCATCATGGGGATCCTGGGCGACAAGCTGATCGAAAAGCTCACGGGAAAAGACATTGACAGTTGGATCTTCAACGCTACGGTGGTGGCGATTGCGTTGATCGTGTACGGAATTGCTTTCATCGTGATCGAAAAATTCCACAAGCCCGAACAGATCCGCGTGGAAACTGTTGCGGATATTACTTACAAAAAAGCGTTTTTCGTGGGACTGTTTCAAATGCTTGCCATGGTACCCGGCACGTCCCGTTCGGGTTCCACCATCCTCGGCTCCATGCTCTTGGGGCTTTCCCGTCCTGCCGCCGCCGAGTTCTCCTTTTTCATGGCGATCCCCGTCATGGTGGGGGCAAGCGGTATCAAAGTGCTTGGGTTCTTGAGCTTTCTCGGTGAATCGGGTGCGGAAATGACCTTGGCGGCTTGGGGGATTCTTGCCGTTGCTTGCGCTGTGTCCTTTGCGGTGTCCATGGTTGCCATCCGATTCCTCACTGATTTTGTGAAGCGTCACAGCTTCGCGCCCTTCGGTGTTTACCGTATTCTCTTGGGCGTGTTTGTGATCCTCTATTTTCTGTTGGTGAAATGAGCAACGAAAGATTGAAAATTCCGTACCCCGTGATCGTTGAGGGACGGTATGACAAATTGCGCTTGGAGAGCGTGATCGAAGCGCAGATCCTGACCACCGACGGATTCGGTTTGTTTAACCACGGTGAAAAAGTGAAGCTGTTCCGCGCGCTGGCGAACAAAAGCCCTCTGATCGTGCTGACCGACAGCGACGGAGCAGGGAAGCTGATCCGTTCCAAGATCACGTCCTGCATTCCGCAGGATCGGCTGATCCATCTCTACGTTCCCCGAATTTCGGGAACCGAAAAACGAAAAAAAGCCCCTTCTGCCGAGGGGATCCTTGGCGTAGAAGGCATGGAACGGGAGCTATTGTATCAATTGTTTTCTCCCTACGCAGACGCGCAATTTGCATCACGTATGCAAGAAAACCCACTCTCCAAGGTGGATTTCTACATCGACGGCTTGACGGGTGGCGCCGACAGTGCTACACGCCGCGACGAGTTTGCCGCCCGTCTGGGGCTTCCCCCGTCCATGACGCCCAACGCGCTCCTCGCCGCCACGCGGATGCTCTGCACCTACGACGAGTATCTGAAACTGGTGGGGAGAGGGGAATAAGGTCGCGGGGGTTAAGGTCGTGGGCTTTGCCCACACCCACTTAAAACCTTTTTGAAAAAAGGTTTTAAGAATTCCAAAAACTTTCAACGAAGAAAACAATAGGCTACCCTCGGTAAGAAGTGCAAACAAAGCACGACCTACCGAGGGTAGTTTCGTTGAAAGTTTTGCAACGTTTTTTTGCTTCACTGCGACATCACCCTGTATGGGGAAGTTCAAAGTACGGACGGAAAGGTACTGCCGCAAGAATTTAGGGACCGCTACCCTAAATTCTCTGCCGAATAAATTAGTTTAATCTGTGCCGTTTTTGGAATGGAATGTGATGAATAAATCAATCGATCACGATTTGTTTTCATCAAAAAGGGCGGATCAATTTGTAAAGAATTGAGCTGTCCTATTTACATTTTGGGAAATTTATGCTATAATGTAACTGTCAGATAAACTTGAACTTAATGAAAAATGCAAAATAAAGTTGTCAAATGGAGGATTTTATGAAAAAGATAATTAGTGGAATTCTTTTTGTTTTGATGCTGATAACAGCGTCAGGATGTAGAAATTTTGATAAAGATAAAATAGAATACACTCTCTCCGAGGATGAAACATATTATGTTTTATCATATGTTGGAGAAAATATCGAGGAACTAGCCATTCCCGAATATTATAATGGAAAGCCAGTGTTGGAGATTGGAGATTTTGCCTGCTGCCGAAAAAGAGGACAAACTTCACACAACAATTCTAAGATAAAAAGTGTTAAGATAGATGCCAAGCTCACAAAAATCGGAGCTTCAGCGTTTAGCGAGTGCCTTTTTCTTGAAACGATCAACATCCCGCAAACTGTAACCGAAATCGGTGCAGGTGCATTTTCGATGTGCGAATCTCTTAAAAGCATTGAAATTCCCACCGGAGTAACGCAGATCAGTAGATCACTCTTTTGGGAATGTAAAGAATTAGAATCCATAAGTCTCCACGATAATATCGTAAAAATTGATTCCTATGCTTTCTACGGTTGCGAATTGATTGCTGAAATAAATCTACCTGAAGGAGTGGAATTTATTGGCGAGGGCGCGTTTTCTATGATGGAGTCTCTCAAGAAAATCGAAATTTCCGAAGAAAACAAAAATTTTGTATCTGTTGATGGAAATCTTTATACCAAGGATCAAAAAACATTTATTCAATTTGCACCGGGAAGTGGAATAGAGAACTTTACGCTTCCCGATGGAGTTGAAACAATAAGCAACTATGCTTTTGCGGGTAGTTCTATAATTAAAAGTATTTCCATTCCAAATAGCGTTCGTGAAATCAATTCATATGCGTTTTATAAGTGTTCCGCTTTAGATAACATAAACATTCCAAGTGGAGTAAAGGAGATATCGCTACGCCTATTTGAAGATTGCGCCTCTCTTAAAGAGATTGTACTTCACGATCAAATAACAAAGATTGACTACGGAGCATTCATAGGTTGCACATCTCTCGAAAAAATGGAAATCCCCGAAACTGTTACCGAGATAGGAGGATATGCTTTTGCAGAATGTTCAAATCTTAAAGAGATCAATCTCCCAAGCAACTTGGTGGAATTGTCCTATGCAGTGTTTAATGGTTGTGCATCGCTTGAAACTATTTCCATTCCGAATGGGATAGAGGAAATCGACTTTAACACATTTTTACATTGTACTTCTCTTAAAAGTGTTTATATTCCAAACTCTGTAAAGAAAATTAACAATGGAGCATTTGGAGTTTGTACATCACTTTCAGACATCAATTTTGGCGGAGACATGAATGAATGGAAATCGGTTGACGGTATTTATGGACTCTTTGGAAACAAAAAAGATGATTGGTGTTACGGATCTGGCAATTTCGTTGTCCATTGTAGTGATGGAGATCTTGAAAAATAATTGATTCTGTTCTAATTGTGCGACGATATTTATGGCATCAAACGCCCTCGCTAAAAAGTCAAGAAATGTTTTGCATTTGAACCAACATAATAAAGGAAACCTCTAAAATAACCCCATTCCCAAAAAGAATTTCCCACTGCGCTCCGTCCAACTGGTTCTTCAAGATCTGCATTCATGTTGGACGGAGCGTGGTGGGAATGTTCTTGAAAAGAGAGGGGTTCGGGGGGAGAGAAACCTCTTGCAAGAAGTTTCTCTCCCCCCGAGGTCTTTCTCCCTCTTTTTCAAACATCAATATCCTTCATGTACCGACTGCCATTTTCGGTGATGAAGACTTTACGGGCGGGGAGATTGTCGCCCAGGAGCGTGTCGAAGATGATCTCGGTTTGAATGGCATCGGCAGGGGAAACCGAGATGAGGCGGCGCGTTTCGGGGTTCATAGTGGTCTGCCACATCATGTCGGGCTCGTTTTCACCAAGACCCTTGGAGCGTTGAAGCGTGTATTTTTTGTTCCCCAGCTTTTTGAGAATTTCGGCTTTCTCAAATTCGTCGTAGGCAAACAGCGTTTCGTCCTTGGTGGTGATCTCAAACAGAGGCGATTCGGCAATAAACACCTTATGCTCTGCCAAGAGGGTGGGGAGCAGACGGTAGAACAGCGTCAGAAGCAGCGTGCGGATCTGGAAGCCGTCCTCGTCGGCATCGGTACAGATGATGATCTTCGACCAACGCAGATTGTTGATGTCAAAGGAATTGATGTCGGTCTTGCTTTTTCCTTTGATCTCCACGCCGCAACCGATGACACGGAGCAGGTCGGTGATGATCTCATTTTTGAAGATCTTGGCGTAGTCGCTTTTCAGACAGTTCAAGGTCTTACCGCGGACGGGGATGATGGCTTGGAATTCGGCGTCGCGCCCCAATTTACAAGACGTCAATGCAGAATCTCCTTCCACGATGTAAAGCTCGGCTTTGTTGGGATCCTTGGAGCGGCAGTTGACGAATTTTTCCACGCGGTTGGCGGCGTCCATGCTGCCTGCCAGCTTCTTTTTGATGTCCACGCGAGCCTTTTCGGCAGATTCGCGACTGCGTTTGTTGACGAGGACCTGCTTGGTGAGAACCTCGGCTTCTTTGGGATTCTCAATAAAGTAGATCTCCAGTTGTTTCCGCAGAAATTCATTCAGCGCGTCGCAGATAAAGGTGTTGTTGATGGACTTTTTCGTCTGGTTTTCGTAGGACGTCATGGTGGAAAAGCTGTTGATGACCAGAGCCAGACAGTCGGCAATATCGTTAAATGTGATCTTGCTTTCGTTTTTGGTGTAGAGATTGTTGGATTTGAGGTATTTGTCGATGGCGTAGGTAAACGCCAAGCGAACCGCGCGGTCGGGGGAGCCTCCGTGCTCCAAAAAGCTGGAGTTGTGATAGTATTCGGTAAAGGATACCACGTTGGAGAAGCAGAACGTCACGTCGGCTTTGAATTTATATTCATCCTTGTCCTCCCGATCACGCCCTTGGGTTTCAATGTGCCAGGAAACGGGAACGGTGAGGGGCGTGGTGCCAACCAGCTCGCCCAGATAGTCGGTGATGCCGTTTTGGTAGCAGAATTGATCCTCGGAAAAGCTGCCGTCCTCCTGCTCAAGAAGCAGCGTGAAGCAGATCCCTGCGTTGACCACCGATTGACGGCGCAGCACGTCCTTGTAAAATTCGTGGGGGATGCGGATGTCGGTAAAGACGTCCAGATCGGGCTTCCAATGCACTACGGTACCCGTCCGTCCGCCGTCTTTTTTGGTCAGCGGGCGTTCTTGCAGCTCGCCTTGCACTTCTCCGCGAGCAAAAGAGATGCTTCTCTCCATCTTGCCGTCGTAGGAGCGAACGGTCATAAATTCGGAGCTGTACTGGGTGGCGCAGGCGCCAAGACCGTTCAGACCGAGGGAGTATTCGTAGGCGGAATCTCCCGAGTTGTTGTCGTACTTACCGCCTGCGTAAAGCTCGCAGTAGATCAGATCCCAGTTCCAGCGTTCCTCGGCTTGGTTCCAGCCAAGGGGAACGCCGCGCCCGAAGTCCTCCACTTGAATACTGTAATCGCGGTAGGCTGTGATGCGGATCTCCGAGCCGTGACCTTCTCTGGCTTCGTCAACCGAGTTGGAGAGGATCTCAAAAAACGAATGCTCGCAGCCCTCCAGACCGTCCGAGCCGAAAATGACGGCGGGACGCTTCCGAACGCGGTCGGCACCCTTGAGAGCTTTGATGCTTTGGTTGTCGTATTGCTGTGGCTTTTTGGTTGCCATAACAGTGGTACTTCCTTTCAAAATGTACTTCTTTTTGCGCTATTATCTTATTATAACAAAAAAAATGCGATTTGAAAAGGGGAAAATCGGAAATTATTCAAAAAACATAAAAAAATATCGTTTTACCCCTTGCAACTTGGGGGGAAATAGAATATAATATATAATAGGGTATTATAGTATATATTTGGTGACGATCTTGGGAAGGAGAGTGATAAGGGATTGAATCTCACGGAACATATTGAGGAAATATTTTCAAAAACCTGCACCGTGGTGGGGTTGGGAATTTCCAATCTGCCCTTGATTGATTTCTTACGGGCTCATGACGTGAAAGTGACAGCGAGAGATTTTAAGGAAGCTTCTGCCCTTGGGGAATTGCCTTCGGCGTTGGAGAAAAAAGGCGTTGTGTGTTATTTGGGAAAGGACTATTTGAAAGATCTGACGGAGGACGTGATCTTTCGTTCTCCCGGCTTGCGCCCCGATATCCCCGAATTTCGGGAAGCGGTGGCGAGGGGCGCGGAGCTTCTCTCCGAGATGGAGCTGTTCTTTGAGCTTTGTCCGTCCAAGATTATCGGGATCACGGGCAGCGACGGAAAAACCACCACCACGACGCTAACGGGAAAATTTTTGACAGCCGAGTGTGACAAGCGCGGCGGAAAGACCTATGTGGGCGGAAACAACGGCATGCCGCTGATCTTCTGCGTGGAGGATATGACCGAGGACGATTTTGCGGTGCTGGAGCTTTCCAGCTTTCAGTTGTTTGACTTGAGCAGGTCGGCGCACCGCGCCGCCATCACCAATCTTTCCCCAAACCATTTGAACTGGCATTTGGATATGGAGGAATATTGCAGATCCAAGACCAACATTTTCCGCCATTCCCAAAATCAATGCCTCGTGACCAACGCGGAAAATCGGGAGGCGTTGCGTTGGGCGGCGGATTGCCGTTCCCCCGTGATGCTGTTTTCCTCGGTTCGGGATGCGGATACGTTCCCACCTCACACGGGCGGAAGCATCTGTGTGCGTAACGGTTGGATCACGGTGATAGAGAACGGCGAAGAGCATCCCATGGTTCGGGTGGACGACATCGTTCTCAAGGGACGGCACAATCTGGAAAATTATATGGCAGCCATCGGCGCGACCTTTGGGCTGGTGTCCCCCGAATCGGTTCAAGAGGTGGCGACCGCCTTTAAGGGAGTGGAGCATCGCATGGAATACGTTCGCACCGTGGACGGCGTGCGGTACTACAACAGCTCCATTGATTCCACGCCCACCAGAACCGTGGCGGTTCTTTCCTCCTTGGGAAAGGGCTTGGTGGTGATCTGCGGCGGAGCCGACAAGGGAGTCGGGTTTGAGCCTTTGGCGGACGTTCTCAAGGAGCGCGCGAAGATCGTTGTTCTCACGGGCAAGACCAGGCAGAAGATCTACGATGCGTTGATGGCGGCGGGAGCCGAAATGCCCATCTTTATGGAACCGAGCTTTAAGGATGCCGTCCTCACGGCGAAGCGGCAGGCGAAGCGCGGAGATACCGTGGTGCTGTCCCCCGCATGCACCAGCTTTGACGCCTTCCGCAATTTTGAGGAACGCGGAGAGGTCTTCCGCAGGATCGTTTGGGAGTTTGAAGAAGCGGAACAGTAAAACGGAAACGGAAAGGATTTTGACGGTTATGAAAAGAAAGTATTCTACTGCAAAGGAATTGAGAACGGCAGCAAGAAACAGATTAAAGGATCGGTGGGGCGTTGCCGTCGTGGCGTTTTTGATCGTGGCGCTTTTGGGAGCGGGCGGATTTACGTTCCAATACAATTTTGGTTCTTCCGGCGTTACGGTTGAGGATGAACTGATCTACGAATATGAGGACGCCGTGGCGTCGGAAACCGAGAACTTGGAGCAGACGCTTGCGGATGAGAATCTGACCGAGGAAAACGTGGGAGAATACGATCTGCTTTATCAGTATCGGTATGACACCGATCACAGTGAGTACATCGTTGACACCATCTACACCGTTTTGTTGCTCGTCATGGTTGCCGTGATCGCGGCGCTTGTGTTTGGGTTGATATCCCTGTATCATATTTTCATCGGCGCTCCCCTGACCACGGGATATTACCGTTTCAATCTGAAGCTTTTCAAGACGCGGAGAGAGGTTTCCCTGAATCTGCTGTTGAACGGATTCAGAAAAAGCTTTTTGCATTCCGCGGGCGTCGCGTTTCTGTCGGGGCTCGTCATGCTGGGGGCGGTGCTGTTGAGCTTTTTGCCTGCCATCGTATTGGTTGTCATCGGTGTGGGATTGGCGTCCGACACGGTATGGTTCCTTGCGGTTCTCGCTTTTGCGTTGGGCTTCTTCATTTGCGGCGTTCGATTGGCGGTGATCTCGCTGCGCTACTCCATGTGCTTCTATATTTTGGCGGAGCATCCCGACCGAAAAGCGAGGGACGTGTTGAGGGAATCCAAGGAAATGATGAAAGGTCACAAGTGGAGATTGTTCCGTCTGCGGTTGAGCTTTCTCGGTTGGATGTTCCTGTCGCTGTTTACCTGCGGGATCGGTATGCTTTGGGTTGGCGCCTATATGCAAGCCGCCGAAACCGCGTTCTACCGTGAGCTGGTGAGAGGCGGGAAACGGCAAACACTTTTGGAGAGCTTGTTCTCTGGAAACTAAAATGGATTCGTTGGTAAAAAAGGAGTTTTGAATATGCAAAATCAATTCTATCAAACGCCCTTTCAGAAGCGTTCTCGCGCGTCGGATTTCCGTTCGGCGGCGAGAACCGCTTTGGCGGGGCGTTGGGGACTTGCCATCGGCGTGTTCCTGTTGGCGTGCCTGTTGGGTATGAGCGTGAGGGTGTCTTTCCCCGATGATTCCACCTTGACCGTGGAATCCGAAGCGGAGCTGCGCGAATTGTTGGACAAGCTGCGGGCTGCGGAACATCTGTTGATCGAGAACGGCGTGGCGGATTCCGCGAAATACGTGCTTCGCTCGGTGATCGGGCTTGACGTATTTTTCGGATGGCTTACGGGCATCACCGCCTCGGCTTTGATCGGCTTGTTCGTCGGCGCGCCCGTGACCGTTGGGTATCACCGTTTTCTATTGGACTTTGCGGATCGCAAGCCCGACGTGGGCGTGAAAACGCTGTTTTCCGCTTTCTCCAATTGTTATTGGCGTTCCGTCGGCTTGAAATTGCTGTTGGGCGTGCTGTATTGCGGCGTGGGCGTGCTGACCGCAGCCGTTTTGTTCGTGATCTTGACCTTTGCGGGACTTTTGGGCAGCGTGCTGTTGGCGCTGGCGGCGTTGGTGGCGCTCCTGATGGGCGGGATCTTGCTATTGATTCTGGAGTTTCGATTGGCGCTTTGCCATTACATCTTGGCGGAATATCCCGATTTGAGTGCGGTGGACGTGATCCGCAATTCCAATACGCTCATGAAAGGCAATACGTGGCGGTATTTTTGCCTGCAGATCAGCTTTTTCGGTTGGATGCTGGCAGCCGTTTGCACCTGTGGGGTGGGTATGGTCGCTCTGAGTCCTTATATGTTTGCGGCAAACACCGCCTTTTATTCGGAAATTTCGGGACGGGATACCGCCAAGGAAGTGGAATTTCCAAGCATTGATCCCGACGACTATTTTCCGTCCGTTTGAGCGTTTGAACAGAAAGGATTTTTGACCTTATGCTATTTTCTGATACCGTTTGCCGACTTGCCGCCGATGCGGAATCGGCTTTGCAATCCCGTTTCGGGGAGATCGACCGTATTTCTTTTGAAAACACCCAAAGGGTGATGGATTCCTTCCGCCGCTTTCGCGTTTCGGATTCTATGTTCCAATCCTCAAGCGGTTACGGAAACGGTGACCGTGGAAGGGACGTTCTGGACGAGATCTGGGCGGACGTAATGGGGGCGGAAGCGGCGTTCGTGCGCCACAGCATCGTCAGCGGAACCCACGCCTTGACCATCGGACTGTTTGGCTTGCTTCGTCCCAACGATATTCTGTATTCCATTGCGGGCAAGCCCTACGATACGTTGGAAGAAGTCATCGGGCTGACGGGGGATGCGGGCAACGGCTCCCTGAAGGATTTTGGCGTTTCGTATCTCCAGACCGACCTGACCGACACGGGAGAATTTCAAACGGATGAGATTTTGGACAATCTGAAGAAGCATCCCAACGTCAAAGTGGTGTTCATTCAACGCTCCAAGGGGTATTTGAACCGAAAGACCTTGAGCGTGGCGAAGATCGGAGAGATCATCGCCAAGGTGAAGGCGGTTCGCTCCGACGTGTTTGCGGTGGTGGATAACTGCTACGGCGAGTTTGTTGAAACCCAAGAGCCTACCCACGTTGGTGCGGATCTGATCATCGGCTCTCTGATCAAGAATCCGGGAGGCGGAATGGCAGAGGGAGGCGGCTATCTGGCGGGTTCTGCGCGCGCCGTTGAGCTGGCAAGCTACCGCTTGACGTCGGTGGGTATCGGCGTGGAGCAGGGCGCTACGTTGGGGCAGAACAAATCTCTCTATAAAGGCTTGTTTTATGCACCACACACGGTAGCTCAAGCATTGAAGACTGCACATCTGGCGGCTTACGTATTTGAAAAGCTGGGGTATGCGGTGGAGCCGAAATGGGACGAGCCTCGCTACGATATTATTCAGAGCGTACAAACAGGAAGCGAAGAAATGCTGTGCGCCTTTTGCGCGGGGATTCAGAAAGGCTCCCCCGTGGATTCCTTCGTGACGCCCGAGCCGTGGGCAATGCCAGGCTACAGTGATCGGGTGATCATGGCGGCGGGGGGATTCACCCAAGGCAGTTCGATTGAGCTGTCTGCCGACGGCCCGTTGCGCCCACCTTATACTGCCTTTTTCCAAGGCGGCTTGACGTATGAGAGCGGAAAGATCGGAATTCTCTGCGCCGCCCAAAGTCTGTTGGAAAAGGCTTGATTTGTAATTGATTGTGTATGTTCACGGAAAGGATTTTGAAATGAAATTACAAGCTCGTTTGACAGCGGTTTTGCTGTGCGCGGTGATGCTGCTTTCGATGGCGTCTTGCGCAAATACCACGGAGGACGTGCCTGCGGGGATGCAGATCGCGTCCTGCGCGGGAGCGGATTACCGCCTGTACGTTCCCACTTCGTGGGTTCTCAATACCTCTTACGGCGTGTCGGGGGCGTACCGCAATCTGGATCAGCAATCCACCGTCAGCGTCACCGCTTCCTCGGTGGACGGTTATTTGAACGCCATGTCTGCCGACAGTGTAAACGTGGAGGAAAGCGGCGAGAGGATCGGATGGTTTTGGGAATCCCAATGCTTGGCGTCGGTACAAGCCCACGCGCTGAATCAATCGGTAACGCGGGTGGAGGACGAGTGCGTGTCCACCTCCTTGGACGGAGCGAACGCAAGACAGTATCGCTATTACGGCATCGTAAACGGTACGGAGCTGCATTTTTTGCAGGTGGTGGCAGAGCGCGAGGGGAATTTCTATACGTTCTCCTTTACCGCCACCGCGGAAATGTTTGAGATCTACCGCAGTGAGGTCGATCAGATGTTGGCGGACTTTATTTTCGCCGAGCCGTACGAGCCGTTTGAGGCGGCCAAGCATTTGGACGACGGCAAGGATGCTCCCGCGGGGATGAAATCCGCTTTCGGAGATGACGTGGCGTATTGCTTCTACGTTCCCGAAGATTGGAAGATCAATTACGCCGACCGTATTTACGCCGCGTACGTGGAATCGGACAAGACCGGCGTCAGCGTGGTGCCGTATATGCCCGACGTTGCGTCCTTAAGCGTGGCGGAATATTTTGAGATGAGCCGCAAAATGATGGAGAATCTGGGGGGCACCGAGGGCTTTGAACTGATCTCGGACACCGAAAAGGCAGATCTGGGCGGCAGACAAGCCACCGTTTACGAGTACCGTTTGCGCGTGGGCGGCGTGGATTATCATTACCGTCAGTATATCGCGGCGTACAAGAGCATGATCTATTGCCTGACCTACACCGCCACGGAGGACGCCTACGACGCGCATCTGGATGAATTGGATCAGATCGTGGCGGCGTTCCGATTCCGATAATTGAAGACCGTCTGCTTTTACGAGAAAAAAGCGGTGTTTTTGGGGGAGAAGAAAGCGGACGGAGGTTGGATTTCTTCTCCCCCAAACCGTTGAAAGGATACGTATGAAAGAGATCTATTTGGATAACAGCGCCACCACGGCGCTCTCTCCGTCGGTCAAGGCGAGGATGCTTGAGGCGATGGAATATTACGGAAACCCGTCCTCTCTGCACGGGGCGGGAAATCAAGCCCACGATCTGTTGGAGCTGGCAAGGCGGCAGGTGGGAGAGAGCTTGGGCGTGCGGCGTCTCGAAGCAGGGGAGCTGTTGTTTACGTCCTGCGGGAGCGAGTCGGACAATCTGGCGTTGTACGGCTGTGCCTACGCCAAGCCCCGCAGAAAGGGTATGAAGATCATTTCCACCGATTCCGAGCATGCGGCGGTGGAAAACACGTTGCGCCGATTGGAATCCGACGGCTTTGAGGTGGCGCGGATCCGCACCGTGGGCGGTGTTTTGGATATGGAGCAATATCGGGCGGAATTGAACGACCGCGTGTTCATGGTTTCCATGATGATGGTGAACAACGAAACGGGAGCGTTATACGATCTGAAGACCGCCTTTTCGTTGGCAAAAGCGAAAAACAAGGATATCGTCACCCACACCGACGCGGTGCAGGGCTTTCTGAAATGTCGGTTCACTCCCAAGAGCATCGGCGCGGATCTGGTTACGGTCAGTGTCCATAAGATCCACGGTCCCAGGGGCGTTGGCGCGCTTTACGTTTCTGCCGATTCCCGCCGCCGTCGGGATCTGATCCCGTGGCTGACGGGAGGCGGACAGGAGTATGGGTTCCGTTCGGGTACCGAGAACGTCATCGGGATCGCGGGCTTTGGAGAAGCGGCGCGCGAGGGGTATCTTTCGTTGACCGAGGATACGGAGAATATGCGAAATTTACGCGCCTACGCCATCGGGCGGCTGTCCGAACTGAACGTGAGGATGAATCTTCCGACGGGCTCCTGTGCGCCCCACGTGTTGAATCTGACCTTGCCCAATATTCGGAGCGAAACGATGTTACACGCGCTTTCGCGGCGTGGGATCTACATTTCCAACGGCTCGGCGTGTTCTTCCCATAACAGCCATCCCAGCTCTGCGCTGATGGCGTTCGGATTGACCGAAGCCGAAGCGGGATTTTCGATCCGTGTCAGCTTTTCAAAGTACAATACCAAGGATGACGTGGATGCGTTGGTGACGGCACTGGAAGAAGAAATTTCCAGATTAGTCAGCGCGATCAGATAACAAAAAGCGAGAACATCGCGTTTGCGATGTTCTCGGAGTGCAAATATCAAATCAGTTGAAGTAACCTTCTCTGTAGAGCAGTTCCGCGATCAGAACTGCACCGCCTGCGGCGCCCCGAAGGGTGTTGTGGGATAGACCTACGAACTTGTAGTCGAAGATGGTGTCCTCACGCAGACGTCCGATGGAAACGCCCATGCCACCTTCCAAATCACGGTCAAGGTGCGCCTGAGGACGGTTGTCATCCTCAAAATAGGTGAGGAATTGCTTGGGAGCGTGAGGAAGCTCCAGCGCTTGAGGCTTGCCCGAAAAGTTCTTCCATGCGTCCAGAATTTCTTCCTTGGTGGGCTTGTTCTTAAACTTCACGAACACAGCCGCCGTGTGACCGTCGGTGACGGGAACGCGGATGCACTGGGTGGTGATGATGGGAGCATCGGCTTTCACGATCTCGCCGTTTTCCACTCGTCCCCAAACCCGCAGCGGCTCCTGCTCGCTCTTTTCTTCCTCGCCGCCGATGTATGGGATCACGTTGTCGATCATTTCAGGCCATTCCTTAAAGGTTTTGCCTGCGCCCGAGATTGCCTGATAGGTGGTAGCCACCACCTGCTCAATGCCGTACTTCAAAAGGGGCGTGAGAGCGGGGACGTAGGACTGAATGGAGCAGTTGGGCTTCACCGCGATAAAGCCGCGCTTGGTGCCAAGACGCTTTCTCTGGGCTTCGATCACTTCCAGATGTCCGTCGTTGATTTCGGGGATCACCATGGGAACGTCGGGAGTCCAACGGTTGGCGGAGTTGTTGGAAACCACGGGGGTTTCTGCCTTGGCGTAGGCTTCTTCCAACGCCTTGATCTCGTCTTTTTTCATGTTGACCGCGCAGAACACGAAGGAGCAACGGCTGCTGACTTCCTCGATGTTTGCCGCGTCCATCACAACCATTTTGCGATACGCTTCGGGGATGGGGGTACTCATCTTCCAACGGTTGCCAACGGCTTCCTCATAGGTCACACCTGCGGAGCGGGCGGATGCCGCCAGAACCGATACTTCAAAATAGGGATGACCGTCCAAAAGGGTGAGGAAACGCTGTCCTACCATACCTGTGGCGCCAATGATACCAACTTTCATTTTTTGCATAACTGAAAAACCTACCTTTCCTGCGGAACAGTTTCGTCTATATCCATTATTATATCGCAGTTGAGGGGAAATTGCAAGAGTATTTTATCTGATTTTTTAAAAAATGACAGGTTGTTCTGCTAAAAAGAATTTCTTGCTTTGAAATTTGTGCAGAACGCCGCAGATTTTTACCGAAAAGAAAGGATTTTCAATAACGATGAAGCTACAGCTTGTTGCCACCTGCTTGTTTGGATTGGAAAAATTGCTGGGCGCGGAGATCGATTCTCTGGGACTTCGTAGGATCGAAACCATGGACGGACGGGTGATCTTTGAGGGGGAGCCGAAGGATATCGCTGAAGCCAATCTTCGGTTGCGGTGCGCCGAACGGGTGATGATCCGTGTGGGCGCGTTCCCCGCGCGGAGCTTTGAGGAGCTTTTTGAGGGAACAAAAAAACTGCCTTGGGAAGATTGGATCGGAAAATACGACGCCTTTCCCGTGAAGGGACACTGCATCAAGAGCCGACTTTATTCGGTGCCCGATTGTCAGAGCATCATCAAAAAAGCCGTGGTCAATCGGCTGTCGGACGCCCATGGGATCCGTTGGTTTCAGGAGAGCGGTGTGAAATATCAGATCGAATTCTTTTTGTTCAAGGATACGGTTTCGTTGATGATCGATACGTCAGGTGTGGCGCTTCATAAGCGGGGATACCGTCCTGACGCGGGAGCGGCTCCCTTGCGTGAAACCTTAGCGGCGGCGTTGGCGCTGACCGCACGTCCCCGAGAAGATACCCTGTTTTGGGATCCCACCTGCGGCTCGGGCACCATTGCCATTGAGGCGGCAATGATCCTTCAAAACCGCGCTCCCGGGCTGGGACGTACGTTTATCGGGGAAGCCTTTCCGCAAATTCCCACGGACGCCTGGAAAACCGCGCGGGAGTCGGCTGAGGCGGCGATCCGTCGGGATGCAGAATTTGAGGTGTGGGCGTCTGATATTGATGAGGACGTGCTGGACGTAGCCTATGAGAACGCGCTTCGGGCAGGCGTCGAGGAGCATTTGAGGATCTTCCAAGCAGACGTGCGCACCATTCAAAAGCCTGACCGACGGGGAACCATCGTTTGCAATCCACCCTACGGCGAGCGATTGATGACTCCCGAGGAAGCGGAAACGCTCTATCGTGATATGGGACGTGTGTTTGAGGGCTTTCTGCCGTGGCAGATCTACGTGATCACTTCACACCCTGCCTTTGAAAAGTGCTACGGACGCCGCGCGGACAAGATCCGAAAGCTTTATAACGGGATGATACCGTGCAATCTTTACCAGTATTTTAAACCTCAAAATTGAGTGTTGATCGAGAGAGGACGTGAGAAAAAATGATATTTGGAAAGCATATCAACCGCTATTACATACGCTATATGCCCATGCTGCTGTTGGGACTCCTGGCGTTGATCTTGGTGGACTATTTCCAGTTGAAGGTGCCGGAATATTACCGTATGGTCATCAACGGCATGAACGAGGGACGAGTCCTTTTTGAAGGGGAGTACGTTCCCTTTGATCTGGATTTTTTGTTGGATAAGATCTGTATGCCCATGATCGTGGTGGTGCTTGCCATGACCGTTGGTCGATTTTTGTGGCGTGTTTGCTTTTTCGGTTCGGGGCTCCGCGTGGAAACCGACCTGCGGAATCGGATGTTTGCTCATTCCAAAGAGCTGTCGCGTCAGTATTATCAGGTGAACAAGGTTGGAAATATGATGTCGCTGTTCACCAACGATTTGGATACGGTGCAGGAGAGCTTCAGTTGGGGCGTGATGATGTTGATGGACGCTCTGCTTCTAGGGGGGCTTGCCATCTTTAAAATGTGGAACATGAACCCTTTGTTGGCGGGACTTTCCATGATCCCCATGGCATTTTTACTGGTGGGAAGTATCGTGGTTGGAAAGTACCTGATGCAAAAGTGGGACGTCCGTCAAGAAGCGTTCTCCAAGCTGTCGGATTTTTCCCAGGAGAGCTTTTCGGGAATTGCAGTGATTAAGGCGTTCGTGAAGGAAAGTCTGGAATTGATGGCATTCCGTAAGCTGAACCGCGAGAATGAGGATGCGAACGTGGATTACACCCGTTTATCCGTTCTGTCGCGCATTATGGTGACGCTTTTCGTTGAATCCGTTGTCTGCGTGATCTTGGGATACGGCGGATATTTGGTGTATCGGGGCACGTTCAACGCTGGACAGTTGGTGGAGTTTATCGGTTACTTTACCGCAGTGGTATGGCCGATCATGGCTGTCTCCGAGATGATTGAAATTGCCTCGAGAGGAAAAGCGTCGTTGAAGCGGATCGGTGAACTGTTGGATGCGCCCATCGACGTCAAAGACACTGAGGACGTTTGCGAGATCAAGGGAGAGATCAAAGGAAAAATTGAATTTCGCGACTTGACCTTCCGTTATCCTGACGGCGAGTTTGATGCGCTGGAGCACATCTCCTTTACCATTGAAGCAGGGGAGAACGTGGGCTTGGTTGGTAAAACGGGGTCGGGAAAGACCACCTTGGTTGATTTGATCCTCCGCACCTATAACGTCCCTGACGGGACGGTGTTCGTGGATGGCTACGACGTAAACCGAGTTCCCATCAAGCAGATCCGCGCGGCATCGGCTTACGTTCCCCAGGATAATTTTCTGTTCAGTGATACCATTGCAAATAATATTGCGTTTGGCGACGAGGAAGTGGATCTGGATGCGGTGGAAAATTCCGCAAAGCTGGCGGACGTGCATGAGAATATTGCCGAATTTAAGGATACATATCAAACGGTGCTCGGAGAATGGGGTGTGACGGTGTCGGGCGGTCAGAAGCAACGGATCTCCATTGCCCGCGCTTTGATGAAGGAAGCGCCCATTCTGATCCTGGACGATTCAGTTTCGGCGGTTGACACCAAGACCGAGCGTGTCATTTTGGAGAATCTGAAAAAGACGCGTGCGGGAAGGACCACCATCCTCATCGCTCATCGGATCTCCACCGTTCAGCAGATGGATAAGATCGTGTTTATCGACCAAGGAAAGATCCTGGCTGTGGGCACTCACGCGGAGCTTTACGATACCTGCCGCGATTACCGCACGATGGTGGATCTTCAGAAACTTGAGGACGAGGGAGGTGCCGACCGTGCGTGAATATTTACCTGTTTTGATCGTTGGCGCGATCATCGGTACTTTTTCTTTGATCTTTATTCTGGCGTACGTCTTGATGAAGAACAAGAAAGAGATGATCGGATTTGACCGACAAATGAAGGATTCCGAGATCGTCTTGCGCTTGTTGCGCTATGCCAAGCCCTATACGGGACGCTTTGTTTTCGTTGGATTTATGATGCTGTTTTCCATTTCCTACGATATTTTGTCACCGCTCCTGGTGGGAAATATCGAGAATCTGGTGCGGCAGCCGGATTTCAGACTGAACGATTTTAAACTGAACACCCTCTGGGGGTTCGTGATCGCGTATGCTGGGATTCTGCTGGTTTCGGTGATCTCAACCTACGTACAGTCCATTGTACTGCAAAAAACGGGACAGAGAATCCTTTCTGAGATCCGATTGGATCTGTTTACCCACATCGAGAGTCTATCCCACGATCAGCTTCACGGGATCCCTGTGGGGACGCTCGTCACCCGTATGACCAACGATACCAACGCCATTTCCATGATGTTCACCAATTTGCTGGTGAATCTGGCAAAGAACGTATTCATTATTCTCGGTGTACTGGTGGCGATGCTACTGTTGAATTATCAATTGACTCTGATGGTGCTGTGTTTTGTTCCGTTCGTGGTGCTGTTTACCATTATTTTCCGTAAATTCTCCAGACGGGCGTACCGTCAGGTGAAGGACGGGACCACGGCGATCAACACCTTTTTATCCGAAAATCTTTCGGGCATGAAGATCATCCAGATCTTCAACCGTGAGGAACAGAAAAACAAAGCCTTCCTCAAACGCAGTTACACTTTGGGGAAAGCCAAGCAGAATCAGATATTCGTGTTCGGTATTTTTCGTCCGATGGTGTATATGCTCTATACGTCCTCGGTGCTTTGCTTGCTGTATCTGGGTGGAAAAGGGTATATTGACAACGTGACCTTCATGGGACAAGCCTTAACGTCGGCTACCGTTGTTTCGTTTTATATGTATATTTCAAAGTTCTTCAACCCCATTCAAAATCTGGCAGAGCAGTTCAACTCGCTACAATCTGCGTTTGCGTCGGCGGAGAAGATCTTTAAAGTGTTCGATATTGTCCCCGAGGTGGTTGACAGCCCCGACGCCATTGAACTGGATGAGATCCGCGGAGAGATCGAATTCCGCGACGTATGGTTCTCGTACGTTCCCGACGAATGGGTCCTGCGTGGCGTTTCCTTCCACGTGAGCCCGAAAGAAACTGTGGCGTTCGTTGGTTCCACGGGCTCGGGAAAGACCACCATTCTTTCCTTGATCTGCCGCAATTACGATATTCAAAAAGGTCAGATCCTCATCGACGGCATTGATATCAAAAAGATCAAGATCTCCTCTTTGCGAAAGCATTTCGGGCAGATGTTGCAGGACGTGTTCCTGTTTTCGGGTACCATCCGCAGTAACATCGTGCTTCGTGACGAAGGGCACACCGACGAGGAGATCATGGAAGTTTGCCGCTACGTCAATGCGGATTCCTTTATCAACCGTTTGGATCACGGCTTGGACGAGGTCGTGCGTGAGCGCGGCAATAACTTCTCGGCAGGTCAGCGACAGCTTTTGTCCTTCGCCAGAACCATCATTCATAAACCGTCCGTGATGATTCTGGATGAAGCAACCGCTAATATCGATACCGAAACAGAAGTCCTCATTCAAAATTCCATGGAGAAAATGATGAATATCGGTACCATGCTGATCGTGGCGCACCGCCTTTCCACCGTCCAGCACGCCGATAACATTATTCTGCTTTCTCACGGCGTGATCCAAGAGCAAGGTACCCACCAACAGCTCCTTCGCCAAAAAGGGAAGTATTACAAGCTCTATATGCTTCAATACAATAAAGAGCAGCTTAAAAAATGAAGGTCGCGAGGGAAGGTCGTGGGCGTTGCCCACACCCACTTAAGGGACTTTTGAAAAAGTCCCTTAAGGAACCTCGAAACCTTCAACGAAAGGGAATATAAGAATCACCCTCGGTAGGAAAGTGCGAACATAACACGACCTACCGAGGGTATTTTTTCGTTGAAAGGTTTTGCTCCCGTCCCGAACGATACTTTGGGTGCGACTTTACCCTATATGGGGAAGTTTAAATTATAGACGGAATGGTACTGTCGCAAGAATCCAGGCACCGCCAAGACCCTGGATTCTCTCCCGAGAACGAGTACTTTACCGAAGTTACCATTTCGGGAGAGAATTTAGGGTG
>JAZSMC010000024.1:0-3498 GCA_045535705.1 Eubacteriales bacterium | reverse complement strand
TTAAGCGGAGCGCGAGGTGGAACCTCGCGACCTTCGGGTGTGAGCAACGCCCACGATCTTTCGAAACGCGAGGCAGAGCCTCGCGGCCTTTATCGCGAACGGAGCAAATCTTCGGCAAGCTGATTGCCGTCTTCAAATTTGATTTTCGCGATCGAGGTTGCAACGGATTCCAGTGAAGTGCAACCGTAAAAAGCGTTTTTGCCAACGGAAGAAACGCCGCCGAGATCCACGCTTTTGAGAGAATCACATCCGTGGAAGCATGAATTCGGCAAAGCCGTGAGAGTTGCAGGCAAAACGATTTCGGTCAAGGAAACACAGTTAAGAAACGCATTAACGCCCATGCTTTTCAAACAAGCTCCAAGCTCAACCGACGTCAGAGCGGTACACCCCGAAAACGCGCTGTCCCCAATAGACGTCACTCCGTCGGGCAACTGCAAAGAGGTTAGAGCAGAGCATCCCGAAAACGCTCGCACGCCAATGGAAGTGACCGTGTCTGGGAGCGTGACCGAACGCAGAGAAACACATTCGTAAAAGCAATTATCACCGATCCGATCCACGCCGTTGGTGACTGTTACGAGCTCCAAAGACGAGGGATAAAAGCCTTTGGAAAATGCGTACTGCTCTGCACCGAAAATATATCCCAGATAGGTGTTTTCATCGCGAGCTTCCCCGACAAATGGCAACGTAAGGCGGCGGAGTGAAAGACAATTTTCCAAAGCCCCCAAGCCGATAGACTCCAGTGAATCGAAAAAGGTCAGCGTTTCAATGGATCGACAGAAATCCATGGCGTGAGTTTCAATCGCGGTCAAATAATCGGTGTTCAGATATTTCAAGGATTCGCAACGATATAGAGAGTACGGTTCCAAGGTCGTCAAAGTGGACGGAAGTTTCAAAACGACCAGATCGTTACAATCGTAGAGCGCGTAGGACGGAAGTGCTGCAAGAGCGCCGCCGATCTCCAAAAAGTCCAATACACGAAGCTCCGCCGTGTTATTTGCGCGGTAATCGAGAGCCCCGTACAAATATCCCAGAAATTGAGTTCCCTCTGCTTGAGGGAAAGGAGTTCGAAGCGCGTAGATCTGATCACACCCCTTGAGAACATCCTCCCCAAATGCAGTTACGCTATCCGGAATATACAGAACCTTCACGTTTTTCTGATCCAAAAAAGCACCGTCACCCAAAGCGGAAACGGACTTCCCGTCAATGGTATCGGGAATCCGCACTTTTTCCGCCGTTCCAATATATTTTGTCACGGTCACAGTACCGTCAGAAATATCGTACTCAAAATCCGCGGCAGGAGAATCGGACAAGCCCTCAAATTGAAACGCCAGCAAAGCGGCGTAATCGGTGGTATCCTCGGGTTTGGAATCCTGGGAGGTATGGGTGACGGACGAATCGTTTCCACCGTCGGTATCGACGGGCACATCCGTTTTTTTCTTGCAACCAAACAGTCCCCCGATCAGCAGAACGGTTGCCAAAAAAAATGAAACCAGCTTCAATTTCATGTAAAAATCCTTCCGAACATTTGACGTTACCTTTATTTTATCACAGTTTTTTAAACAGCGCAAGTATTTTTCAAAACAATTCATAATAATTTTAATTTCCGAGCATAAAATCGACTTGTAATTTTCAAAGCAAAATGGTATAATATACGGGTAGATAAAAATGAAAGGGGAGAAAGTCGTTGGATTGGCAAGTAACGGCGCAAGATCACGGACGGATACTACGGGACTGGATCAAGGATTACGTTCGGCTGTCGGGCAAGATGATGAAATATCTGAAATACCAAAACGATGGGATTTTGGTGAACGGAGAACGCTGCACCGTCCGTAAAATTCTCCATACGGGTGATACGGTCACGCTTGCGCTGTCGGATCATCAAGCGTCGGAGGATCTGCTCCCCGTGGATCTGCCTTTGGAGATCCTGTACGAGGACGGCGAATTGGTGGTTCCCGCGAAGCCACCCCAAATGCCAACGCATCCATCCCACAATCATCACGACGACACGCTTGCAAACGCTTTAGCTTACCGCTACGGGCAAATGGGCGTTCCCTTCGTGTTTCGCCCCATCAACCGTCTTGACCGTGACACCAGCGGCGCGGTGCTCATCGCGCGGAACAAATTCTCGGCAGGCTTGCTCTCTCGCTCTATGCAAAGCGGAGAGATCAAAAAAACTTATCTTGCGATTTTAGAAGGTCGTTTGGACGCGGATGCGGGAGTGATCGAAAAACCGCTCCACCGAACGGCGGAAAGCATCATCGTTCGTGAGATTTGCGCTCCCGATGCCCCCGATGCAGAACCGTCCAGAACCGAATTCCGGGTACTGGCGCGCGGATGGGAATGTACCTTGGTGGAAGCCAAGCCCGTCACGGGACGCACCCATCAGCTTCGGGTACATTTCGCCTCGCTGGGGCACCCCATCTGCGGAGATACGCTCTACGGGATCCCCAATGGCAGGATCGGACGTCAAGCACTCCACGCCAAAGATCTGATCTTTCCCCATCCCATCACAAGGGAAACCATTGCCGTTTCCGCACCGATCCCACAAGATATGAAAGCCTTGATAGAGGATCAATTTCTAACATTCGACTTCGGAAAGGAGTGAAATTTATGGAACAGTCAAACGTGCCAAGCAGCAAAAAAGAGAAAAAGCTTCCCATCGCTTGCACCGTTTGCTTTACTTTGGCTGCCGTTAGCGCGATCCTATACCTTCTCTTTACCAAAAGCCCCAAATTATCGGATTGGTTTAACGCTCACGTCAGTCGGTTGGGCAGACGTACCCTCTCCTATCTCACCGTTTGGATCCCCTTTTCCTTGGCGGAATGGCTGATCCTGCTGATCCCCGCGTTTCTCGTGGCGTTGATCGTGATTGGCTATCGGAACTATTCGGATTCCAAACGATCCCTGCTAATTTTCACGGGCAAGCTATGCTCCATCCTTTGCGCGGTTTGGGTGATCTTCGTTTGGAATTTTGCTCCCGGATACTACGGCACCACCTTGGATCAAAAGCTGGACTTGGAGCGTCGGGAAGTCAGTGCCAACGAGCTTTATCAAACGGCAATGATCCTATCCCTGCAAATGAAAGAGCTATCCGAAGATTTGATCTTTCCCTCTGACGAGGCTTCCTCGGTGATGCCCTACTCCTATGAAGAAATGAATCAAAAGCTGATGGACGCCTATGAGAGCTACACTGCAAAGCATGATTTTCCCGATCACTTTTATAGCCGCGTCAAGCCGGTGATGTTCAGCAAAGCCATGTCCTATACCCATATTACGGGAGTCTATTCCTTCTTCACGGGCGAGGCAAATATCAACGTCAATTTTCCCGATTACACTCTCCCCTATACCGCCGCGCACGAAATGGCGCATCAAAGGGGCATCGCGCGCGAGGACGAGGCAAATTTTGTTGCATTTCTGGTCTGCGCGGCATCGGATGATGAATATATTCGATACAGCGGATATATCAACCTCTATGAATACGTCGCAAACGCGCTCTAT
>JAZSMC010000135.1:0-2761 GCA_045535705.1 Eubacteriales bacterium | reverse complement strand
GAAAAGAGCGTAAAGGGCTTTAAGGAGATCGAGTTTGAGATGATGCGTGACTCGGGTGACCACGTCATTACCATCTGCGGTATGGAGAACGTGGATCCTGTGGGCGTGCATACGGGCGACTCCATCGTAGTGGCTCCCATTCTTTCCTTGGACGACGAGAAATTGAAGATGCTCAACGACAGCGCCATCCGTTTGATCCGCGCGCTGAAGATCGAGGGCGGATGCAACGTGCAGTTTGCGCTCCATCCTCAGACCAAGGAGTATTACCTCATCGAGGTGAACCCCCGTGTGTCCCGTTCTTCCGCGTTGGCGTCCAAGGCAAGCGGATACCCCATTGCGAAGGTGACCGCAAAGATCGCCGTTGGAATGTCCCTGGAGGAGATCGGCATTGCCAACACCACGGCGGCAACCGCGCCTTCCCTGGATTACGTGGTTGCGAAGCTGCCCAGATTCCCCTTTGACAAGTTCTCCGCGGCGTCCAACACTCTGGGCACCCAGATGAAGGCCACGGGTGAGGTCATGGGCATTGGAGCAAATCTGGAAGAGTGCCTGCTCAAATCGGTGCGCTCTCTGGAGATCGGCGCCAACCACTTCCACTTGAAGAAGTTCGATCCTTACACCGACGCGCAGCTTCGTGAGTACCTGGAGGTGTTTAAGGACGATAACGTGTTTGCGGTATGCGAGCTGCTGCGCCGCGGCGAATCCATTGAATCGCTTCATAACATCACCAAGATCACGCCCTTGTTCCTGGAAGCCTTCAAGCGCATCGTGGATATGGAAAACCGTTTGAAGGAAAATGTTGGGGACGTGGCAACGCTGAAAGCCGCGAAGGTGATCGGATTCTCCGACGTTTATATCGCAAGACTGTGGGGCAAGAGTGAGTTGGACGTTTCGGCTCTGCGCCATGAAAACGGCATCATTCCCGTATTCCGCATGGCAGACACGCTCCATACGGGCGCGTATATCCCCTATTTCTATTCCACCTACACGGGTGAGAATCATTCCGTGGTGACCGACAAGAAAAAGATCGTGGTGCTGGGAGCAGGTCCCATCCGTATCGGACAGGGCGTGGAGTTCGACTATTCCACCGTTCACGCTGTGACCACCATCAAGAAGTCGGGGTACGAAGCGATCATCATCAACAACAACCCCGAAACGGTTTCCACCGACTACACCACCTCGGACAAGCTCTATTTCGAGCCTTTGACGCCCGAGGACGTGATGAATATCATTGAATTTGAGAAGCCGGAGGGCGTGGTCGCGTCCCTGGGCGGACAGACCGCTATCAATCTGGCGGATCCGCTGATGAAGCGGGGCGTGCGGATCATCGGAACCGATTGCGACGCCATCGACAAGGCGGAGAACCGCGATCTGTTTGAAAAGCTGCTTCTGTCCCTGAATATTCCCCAGCCTCAAGGCGAGGCGGTGACCAACATCGAGGATGGCGTTCGCACCGCCGCCAAGATCGGATATCCCGTATTGGTTCGTCCTTCCTTCGTGCTGGGCGGACGGGCGATGCAGATCGTTGCCAACGAGGAGCAGCTGCGCCACTACCTGAAGACCGCCGTGGAGATCGACGCGGACAAGCCCGTGTTGGTCGACAAATATATCATCGGCAAAGAGGTCGAGGTGGACGCCATCTGCGACGGACGGGACGTCTTCGTTCCCGGCATCATGGCGCTGGTAGAGCGGACGGGTATCCACTCGGGTGACTCCATCAGCGTATACCCCTCTTTCAGCATTTCTTCCAAGGTGAAGGGAACCATTCTCCAGTACGCTAAGAAGCTGGGACTGGGCATCGGCATCGTTGGATTGTTCAACATTCAGTTTATCGTGGACGAGAACGAGAAGGTCTACATCATTGAGGTGAACCCTCGTTCGTCCCGTACCGTGCCCTTCCTCTCCAAGGCAACGGGCTACAGCTTGGCGGATATCGCCACCGAGGTCATTCTCGGAAAATCACTGAAGGAGCAGGGCATCTTCGATATTTATCCCGACGAGAAGAACAGATGGTACGTCAAGGTCCCCGTGTTCTCCTTCAATAAGATCAGAGGTCTGGACGCATATCTGTCCCCCGAGATGAAGTCCACGGGTGAAGCCATCGGTTACGATAATAAGCTGAACCGCGCGCTGTATAAAGCGCTACAGGCATCCGGTATGCACTTGCAGAACTACGGAACCGTGTTCGTGACGGTTGCGGATAAGGACAAGCAAGAGGCGCTTCCTCTCATTCAACGGTTCTACAATCTTGGCTTCAACATCGAAGCCACCAGCGGGACTGCCAAATTCCTGAAGGAAAACGGCATCCGCACCAAGGTGCTTGGAAAGATCGGTGACGGTTCTTCCGAGATCCAGGAGGCGATGCGCCAAGGTCACATCGCTTACGTGGTGAACACCGCTGACATCGGATCTCAAGGCGGACTTGCCGACGGGCATCAGATCAGAAGCCTTGCCACCGAAACCAACATCACCATGTTCACCGCGTTGGATACGGTGAAGGTGCTGCTGGACGTGCTGGAGGAAACCACGCTCTGCGTATCCACTATTGACGCGTGAGGGAAAACATGAAACAGGTATTTTATAAAGTGACGGGCAACGTTCGGATCGCGCAGGACGTTTATCGTATGACGTTAGAGGGAGATACCTCTCCCCTGACTGCGCCCGGACAGTTTATCAATATTTTGATCGACGGAAAGTTCCTTCGCAGACCGATCTCGGTCTGCGATTGGGACGACCGCGGACTCACCATCATCTATAAGGT
>JAZSMC010000052.1:0-5045 GCA_045535705.1 Eubacteriales bacterium | reverse complement strand
TACCCTCTCCGCGCCATGACCTCAACCGGCATACAGCCTTCAAACACCTTCAGATCCTTTTGGCTTTCTTTGTCAAAATCCTTCAATTCGGCTTCTTGAGCAGAGATCAGTGCATGATAAAAAGCGTCGTACTGCTCCTTCGTCATGGGGCAATTGAGATAGTCCGCATCCCCTTTATCGTATCGGGAAGCAAAATATGCGACGTCCATATTCACGGTGGAAAAGTCCACGATGGGAGCCGCAGCGTCGAAAAAGTGAAGGCTTCCGCATCCCAATTCACGGGAAATATAATCTGCCATGCGCTCGGACGTGAGAGGTCCCGTGGCGATCACTGTCACCGCATCCTGCTCCACCTCAAGCGCTTCGTCTTCCACCACCTCGATCAAAGGATTTTCCTTGATCTTTTCGGTGACGTACTTTGAAAACAGCTCCCGATCCACCGCCAATGCCGAGCCTGCCGGCACTCTGGTAGCGTCCGCTGCTTCCATGATCAGCGAACCCATGCGGCGAAGCTCCTCTTTAAGAAGCCCCACCGCATTGGTCACGCGGTCGGAACGCAGGGAGTTGGAGCAGACCAGCTCCGCAAATTCCGCCGAATGGTGAGCCGGGGTGAATTGCTTGGGCTTCATTTCGGTCAAGCGTACGGGGATCCCACGTTTGGTGATCTGCCACGCCGCTTCACAGCCTGCCAAGCCCGCGCCGTAAACGTAAATATACGGTTTCATTTTCAATCCTGCGCGTCCTCTGCCGTTGCAGTTTCCTCTGTGATCTCACGGGAATAACCGCAATCCGCTTCGTGACAAACCAAAAGGTTCTTGCCTTTTTTACGGAAAAGCATCTTTCCGCAATCGGGGCAAAGCTCGGTGGTGGGCATATCCCAAGAGGAGAAATCGCAATCGGGATAGCGTTCGCAGCTATAGAATACGGTGTGGCTCCGTCCGAATTTGGTAACGATCTTTGCGCCGCATTTGGGGCAAGGCACGCCCGTATCCTTCATTCTTGCCTTGGTAAACTTGCACTCCGGGTAACGGCTGCAAGCGTAGAAGCTGCCAAACTTACCCGTGCGAAGGATCATATCCGCTCCGCACTTCTCGCATTTCATATCCACAACGATGGGCGTCTTCTTTTCGGACGCTTCCTCGTTTGCCTCGACCTGCTCTTTGGCTGCCGTCAAAGGCTTCGTATTACGGCAGGTAGGGTAATTGGGGCAAGCCGCAAATTTACCGAACCGTCCGTTGCGGACGACCATGCGGCTTCCGCATTTCTCGCAGATCATATCGGTTTCCTCGGGGGGGATCTCCACGCTGTTTTGTCCGATGCTCTCCTCTGCCTTTTCAAGCTGCTTGGAAAAATCCTTCCAGAAGCCGTTCAGCACGTCCAGCATGGTCGCTTTTCCGTTTTCGATCTCATCCAATTCGTCTTCCATGTCTGCGGTAAAGCCGTAGTCCACGATGGTGGAGAAATGTTCCTTCATCAAGTCGGTGGTCACCTCTCCCAAAGGCGTTGGGATCAGACTCTTTCCTTCCCGCTTCACGTAATTTCTCGCCAGAATGGTGGTGAGGATGGTGGCGTAGGTGCTGGGACGTCCCAAGCCTTGCTCCTCCAGCATCTTGATAAAGGATGCGTCGTTATAACGAACGGGTGGCTCGGTAAAGTGTCGGCTGGGGATAGCCTCCTCTGCGTTCACCATCTGTCCCTCCTGAAGCACGGGAAGACGAATATCCTTTACTTCGGAAGGATCGTCTGCCGTGTTGCGCGGATCTTCCTCGGATTCCTCATAAACTGCCATATATCCCTGGAAGGACACCGAGTATCCGCTGGTGCGGAAAATATAACCGTTGCAATCAAAGTCCACCGAAATGGTATCCAACAATGCCGACTCCATCTGGCTGGCAATGAACCTCTCCCAGATCAGCTTATAGAGCTTGAATTGCTCGTTGGTCAGCATCTTGCGGATCTTTTGGGGTTCCAGATCCACGCGTGCGGGACGGATGGCTTCGTGTGCATCCTGCGCCGTGCTCTTGGTCTTATAAACGCGGGAGGTTTCGGGATAGTACTTTTCTCCGTACTTTTCCGTAATAAACGCCTTTGCCGCATCCCGCGCGTCGGCGGAAACGCGAAGCGAGTCGGTACGCATATAGGTGATCAGACCTTGTGTCCCGCCAAATTCCGCGCCCAGATTGATTCCTTCGTAAAGCTCCTGCGCGATCCGCATGATCCGCTGGGATTGGAAGCCCAATTTACGGGCTGCTTCCTGCTGGAGCGTGGAAGTGGTGAAGGGCGGCGCGGGGGCTTTGTGCCGCGTGGCTTTTTTCACGGAAGAAACCTTGTAATCCTTGCCCGAAACGGCGCGGACCACCGTCATTGCCTCTTCCTCGTTATTCAGCTTCAATTTACCCTCGGCATTTCCCCAGAAATGCACGGTGAAGTTCTTGCCGTCCCCGGCGTGGAGCGTGGATTCGATGGTCCAATACTCCACGGGAACGAACGCCGAGATCTCGGCTTCTCTCTCCACGATCATTCTGGTTGCCACCGACTGCACGCGTCCTGCGCTGAGTCCGCTCTTTACGTTCTTCCACAGCAGAGGGCTGATCTTATAACCCACGATTCTGTCCATGATCCGTCTGGTCTGCTGGGAATTCACCAAATTCATATCGATCTGACGGGGGGCTTTGATCGCCGCCTTCACCGCCGTTTTGGTGACCTCGTTGAAGGAAATTCTCTGAGTCTTCCCCATGGGGATTCCCAAGGTTGCCGCCAAGTGCCAGGAGATCGCCTCGCCCTCGCGGTCAGGGTCGGTCGCAAGGAAGACCTTATTTGCCGCCTTGGCTTCCTTCCGCAATTCCTTGATCAGATCGCCTTTTCCGCGGATACTGATATAGTGCGCCTCAAAATTGTTATCTACGTCAACGCCCAGCGAGCTTTTGGGAAGATCACGGACGTGTCCGATGGATGCCACGACCTTATAATTGCTTCCGAGATAACCTTTGATGGTAAGTGCTTTGGAGGGGGACTCCACGATAACCAAATTATTTGCCATATGAGTTCCTTTCTATGATACTGTTTATGCCTTTCTGTAAACTGCGCCCGGGAGCTTTTCCAAAAGCCCCATGATCTCCAGCATGGTGAGCGCCGTCAATATTTCTCCGTAAGGATGCTCCAGCTTGACCAAAGCATCTGCCGAAACCGTTTGATCGTCCGGGATCGCCTTTAAAACGTCCAACTGCACGGGAGTCAGAGATTGCAAAAGCTCATCCGAGATCGCTTTCCCTTTTTCGCCCTGATCCGACCTTCGGTTCGGTTCTTTTGATCGGGTTGTCGACAGATCGGATTTTGTTTTTGATCTGCTCTCGTGAGCAACGCTCACAGGTTTTGGATCGCGTTCTGCTGACTTTTCTTCGTCTGCATCCGTATCTCCGCTTCCCTTCCAAACGCCGATCTCCCGTAAATATTTTAGGTCGGGTGCGGATCTCGCCGCCCCGCGCTTCATCAGATCCGCACGGAAGGCGGTCGGAAACAGATATTCGTATTTTTTTGCAATATCCTCGGCGCCGACTGCAAAAAACGCGCCGTCACGCAACAGTCCGTTCACGCCTTCCGATCCCTTGCCGCCCACGTTTGAGGGAACGGCAAACACATCCTTTCCCTGCATCACCGCGTCCTTTGCGGTGATCAACGAGCCACTTCCCAATCCGGCTTCCACCACCACGACCGCGTGGGACAAACCGCTGATGATACGGTTCCTCGACGGAAAATGATAGTAAAGAGGTTTCGTACCCGGGGGATATTCTGACAGAAGCAAGCCCTTGACGGCTACTTCGTTCATCAGCTTTCCGTGGTGTGCGGGATACGCCCGATCCAAACCACATCCCAGCACTGCCACCGTGGTGCCGCCTGCCCGAAGCGTTGCGGCGGCGCAAACGCCGTCGATCCCTTCCGCCAAGCCGCTGACCGTCACGGCATTGCCGCTTGCCAGCTCATAAGATATTCTA
The DNA here is from genome assembly GCA_045535705.1 of Eubacteriales bacterium. Taxonomy (GTDB): domain Bacteria; phylum Bacillota; class Clostridia; order Oscillospirales; family CAG-272; genus UMGS1865. The sequence goes on along the minus strand of JAZSMC010000052.1, from coordinate 1,053 downwards.
TACGCCATCTCCATTCCGTATTCACTCATGCGTCTGGTACCGACCAGCCCTACGCAAAGCAGATCTTGAAACCTCGGAACGGTTCCAACGTAATAAAGTAACACGGGTGGATTTTTGATCTCTCGCAAGGATTGAGGATAAAGCGCCGAATCGTATGGCATGATGCCGATCCCCTGCTGTTGACAAGCATCCAAGATCTCGGATGCACGTTGCAAGCTCTTATCGGAAAGAGATAGAACGGTCTTTTCTTTCAGATCCGCTCGGCGTTCCAACTCGTCCGCATCGGCTTCGTACACTTCGTAGGGCGATTCGTACGCCTCGATGATCCGCCGAAAATCCGAATTTTCCGCGCCCAAGGCTTCCGAGAGCCATAGCCAGAAAAGCACGTCTTCCTGCTGCTTCATTTCCCTGCTCCTTCCTGTTCTGATCTCTGATTCAGCGAGTAAACTCCCACATCAAAATGGATGCCGCCACCGCCGCGTTAAAGGACTCCGCCCTTTCGCTCATTGGAATGAACACGTGGCGCTCGCAAGCGTCCAGCACTTCCTTGGAAAGTCCGTGACCTTCGTTTCCGATGACCACACAATCCGTTTTGGCGATCTCAAAATCACCCAAACGACAAGCCTTGGGATCCAACGCCGCCGCGTAAACTCTGCGCCCCTGCTTTTGAAAAAGCTCGATGACGTCGGGCAGGGATTCCACTCGGTCGATCCGCTGATTGAACAACGCGCCCATGGAAGCCCTCACGGCTCTTGGATGGTAAACGTCGGCGCAATCCCCGCTCAAGATCAAACGATCCACGCCCAAAGCCGCCGCACTGCGGATGATCGCGCCCACGTTTATGGGATCTCTCACCGACTCCAGAAGAACGATCCGCTCTTCCGTCGCGGGCAAAAAATTCTCGCTACTATATATTGTAACGATTTTTTGCAATTTGTCAATATATTTTGCAACGGATATTACCCCTTCGGGGGATTTTTCTTCGGAAATTTTTTCAAATACACTGTCTGCAAGGATCAAAACGCGGGCTTGAGAAAGAAAGTCGGAGGCCAA
>JAZSMC010000064.1:0-6025 GCA_045535705.1 Eubacteriales bacterium | reverse complement strand
GACTTCATCAGACAGAAAAACGATGCGGTCGTTGAGCAAACGTGAAAAGATATCGTAGGAACGCTCGCCTCTGCCGGTCTGTTCAACCACCATAGGTACCAATGCGTCGCGGGATAAATTTCTCGGATCAAACATAGTTTTTTACCTCATTTTATATAGAATTTTGAACCGGAAATAGCATAGGCGACTTCCGGTTCAATCAGCGATAGAGATTATTTCGTAACTGCTTTTTCCTTTACGAGATCCATTGCCTTCTTGACCTTAATGTCTTCAGCCACGGAGTCAGCGGGAACAGCCTGACGAACGTCCTCGATCTTCATTTGGTATGCGTCGGCGATTCTCTGAAGCTCGGCTTCAACGTCCTCGTCGGTAGCGGTGAGATTTTCCAGAGCAGCGATCTTTTCCAACGCTAATCTCATCTTCACCTGCTTTTCAGCTTGAGGGCGGAGCTGCGCGCGCAGTGCGTCCAGATCCATTCCCGTGTACTGGAAGTAGGTCTTGAGATCCAATCCCTGCATACGAAGACGGTTATCGTAATCGCGAACGAAGTTCTCGGTTTCAGCCACGTACATTGCCTCGGGGATCTCTGCCACCAAATTGTCCATCAAGGTTTCCATCAGCTTGCTTTCAAATTTCTCTTCAGCCTCAGCCTCATGTCTTTTAGCAATCTTTGCCTTGATATCGGCGCGGTATTCATCAATGGTGTCAAATTCGGAAACGTCTTTTGCAAAATCGTCGTCAAGAGCGGGAAGCTCGATGTGAGCGATCTTGTGGATCACAGTCTTGAACACAGCGGCTTTGCCTGCCAGCTCTTTTGCGTGATAGTCTTCGGGGAAGGTCACGTTTACGTCAAATTCTTCTTCCAGCTTGTGACCTGCAACCTGCTCCTCGAATCCTGGAATGAAGTTGCCGGAGCCGAGCTTGAGTGGATAACCCTCGCCCTTGCCGCCGTCGAAGGGAACACCGTCAACCGAGCCTTCGTAGTCGATGGTGCAAACGTCGCCCATCTCGCTGACGCCGTCGGTCACTTCGATCTCTCTGGAGTTGCGCTCCTGAATGGTCTTCAGCTCTGCCTCGATCTCTGCCTTGGTTACTCTTGCAACCTTCTTTTCAGCCTTGATGCCGAGATAATCCTTGATCTCTGCCTCGGGCTTGGGGAATACCTTTGCGGTGAACACAACGCCGTTTTCCTCGTCAGCAGACAGCACGTCGAACTCGGGCTGACCAACGGTTTCGCCTACCTTGCTTTCAGCCAGAGCAGCCTCGAAAGCCTCGGGCAGGATCGCGTTGAACGCATCCTCGTAGAAGAATCCCTTGCCGTACATCTTTTCGATCACGGAGCGGGGAGCCTTACCCTTGCGGAAACCGGGAACGGTGACCTTGGAAGCGTTCTTGCGATAAGAATCGGAAAGCGCTTTTTTAAACGTGTCCTTATCCACGGAAAATTCCAGAGTGATCTCTCCGGGATTGGTCTTTTCGGATTTTAAAAGAGTCATTTTCATCATCCTCCAACAAATGAAATGGAAATATTTTTACATACAAATTATATTATATAATTTTTTTTCGGTTTTGTCAATCGTTTTTTGCAAATTTCAGATATATTCACAAATTCAGCCGTCCCAAACGGGCAGAGGTGTAAAATTCAGATAATCCGCAGCACAGATCGTGAAGTCGATCCCCTCAAAATTTTGGGTTCTCGGAGCGTAATATGCACCGTGGATATGTCCGAAATAGCAGGACTTCACGTTGAATTCGTGGAGAATGTCCAGGATCTCACGGCAAACGAACTCATTCCAAACGGGGGGGAAGTGCAGAAATACGATGATGGGAAGCCGGTCGTCACCCCGCAATTTTACGGCTTCTTCCAAGCTGATACGCAGTCGGATGGCTTCGCGATTCACGATCTTGGCGTATTCCACGGTTCCAACCGTGTGTTGTTGGGCTTCTTCCACAAACCATCCACGCGTGCCGCTGACGATGCAGTTGTCAAATCGGTGGGCGTTGTTGTAGAGAATATCCACCGTTTTGATCTCATTCTGTTCCCAAAAGGCTCGGAGCTTGGAATGAGTTGACCACCAAAAGTCGTGATTGCCTTTTCCGATCAGCTTTTTTCCGTTGAGAGCGTCCAAAAAGAGAAAATCTTCCAGAGAATCTTCCAGCTTCAAGCTCCAGGAAATGTCCCCCGGAATGATGACGGTATCCTCGTCCGAAACCACTTTATTCCAATTTTTTTGAATTTTTTCCATATAATCCTGCCAACGCGGACCAAAGATCTCCATGGATTTGGAACGGTTAGAGGACAAATGCAAGTCTGCCATCACAAAAAGGGACATGAAAACAGGCTCCTTTATTAACGTATATTTTTACTGTTATGCGGAATACTACGATTGAGAGAGCAGATTCTCTCAATTTTTCTGAATTCGGAAAGGAAGATACGAACATGGATACTTGTAACTCGAACGATCGTTGCTGTAAGCACATCAAGGGAATCAAATGCGACGTAAAGAACTGCTATTACCACAACGCAGAAACCTATTGCACCGCGGAGCAGATCTCGGTAGGACCTCAAAACGCCGATACGTCGGGAGATACCCTTTGCGCTACCTTCAAGCCGAAGGAATTCTGAATCGTGAGTGGGTGCCGTAGCTACGGCACCCTTTTTTTACAAATTATTGTTCAATATACTCCAGTACAGCCTTCGCCATCTCGGTGCGGTCACAAACCTTGGTGAAGTTTACTTTTCTTTGTGCCAAACCTGCCAAGGGGTAGGGGATCTCCACGCCCGTCAGCTCGGTCAGCTGATCCAGCGCCGCCAGATCGGACTCGGGATCCTTGCCCGTGAGAGAACGGTAAACGTTGTTGGCGAACTTGTAAGGACTTGCCGTGGAGTCCACCACCATGGGAAGCGTTTCCTTGGTGTCCGCCAGATACTGCTCCGCTGCGTAGATGGCAACGGCAGTGTGAGTGTCGGACAAGTAATTGCATTCCTCGTAGGTGCGTTTGATGGTGTCGGCGGTCTGGGCTTCGTCGGCGTAATAGCCCACGAAATTCTCCTGGATCTGTGCCAACACGTCGGCATCCACCGTGTAGGCTCCCGTTTCCTTCAACGCCTTCATATAAGCGGCGGTGCGTTCACTGCCCGCAGTGAAGTACAGGAGCCGCTCCAGATTGCTGGAGATCAGAATGTCCATGGAGGGGGACATGGTGAGATGGAATTCGCGATTGCGGTCGTAGGTTCCCGTCCGCAGGAAGTCGGTGAGGATATTGTTGGTGTTGGACGCGCAAACGAAACGGTTTACGGGCAGTCCCATCAGCTTTGCGATGTAGCCTGCGAAGATATTACCAAAGTTGCCCGTGGGCACGCATACGTTGAACTTCTCGCCCAATTTGCATTTTCCTGCATTCAGAAGATCACAGTATGCGGAAATATAATAGACGATTTGAGGCGCCAAGCGTCCCCAGTTGATGGAGTTTGCGCTGGAGAAGAAGTATCCTTTTTCATTGAGGCGGTCAGCCATGACAGCATCGCCGAAGATCTCTTTCACGCCGTTTTGCGCATCGTCAAAATTACCTTCGATGGCGCAGACGTTCACGTTTGATCCGGTCTGGGTTGCCATTTGCAACTTCTGAACGTGGCTCACACCGTTGACGGGATAGAATACCATGATCTTGATGCCGTCCACGTCGCGGTAGCCTTCCAGGGCGGCTTTTCCCGTGTCGCCCGAGGTTGCCACCAGGATCAGCGCCGTCCGCTCCTCTCCCGTCTTCACCAATGCTCTGGAGAGCAGACGGGGCATGATCTGGAGCGCCATATCCTTAAACGCGGCGGTGGGACCGTGCCAAAGCTCCATGATCTCCATGAGAGCTTTTACCGAAACCAAGGGAGCGGCGCCGCCAACGAAGCTGTTGGAGGAATAAGCCGCCTCGCAATCTGCCAGCAATTCGTCCTCGGTGTAATCGGACAAAAACATGGAAAGGATTTTTGCCGCACGTTGAGGATAGGTCATACCGCAGAGTGCCTGAATGTCCCCGTCAGTCAGAGTGGGAATGGATTCGGGAACGAACAGACCGCCGTCGTTGGCAAGTCCTTGCTTAATGGCTTGCGCGGCAGATACCGTAGCGGCACCTGCACTTCTTGTGCTTTTGTAAAACATGATACTTCAACTTCTCCTGATTATAGATTTTTCGCGGACGAGGTCAAGTGATCTGCCGCAAAAGAATAGGCGTTTTTAAAAAATAACTTATTGAGGATTTCCTCGGAATAATACCGAGAAAGAAATTCCCGCAGAGAGGGGATGGCGGAAAGATCTCCGAGATCGTCGGGCAGATCGGCTCCGTCCATATCACAACCGAAGCAGAGCGCGTCCTCGCACCCATGCTCCAAAAAGTATTCGGTATGACGCAAAACGTCATTCCGCGAGGGAGAATCTCCGTCGGACAAAAAACGGCGGTAGAGATTCAATCCGATCACACCGCCCAAGGAAAGGATGGCGTCGATCTGATGCGGACGTAAATTTCTGGAAGCGTGGCAGATCTCGTAAGCGTTGGAATGGGATGCGATCACTGGGCGGTTCCGCTCGGCGGCGAGATCAAAGATCTGATCAGCCGACTGTAAGGATGCGTGGGAAACATCAAGGATCATTTCCAGAGCCAAGGCTTCTTTTGCCACGTCCATTCCGAAGGTAGTTAAGCCTGCGTTCGTATCGTGGGAACCGCCGATGCAGCTTTCTCCGCCCCATAGCGGCGTTAAAATGCGGAATCCGCGTTGGTACAGCTCATAAACGCGTTGGACTTTTCGGTTCAGCACACGGGCGTCTTCCACCGAAAGCAGCAGGGAAGCGCCGACCTGTTCTTCTCCGATGTCAGTTACGATCTTCGCTTGCTCGTTTCGTAACGACGCATCGGCTTGCAGATGGAGCAAAACTTCCCATAGCCGATCCCAGCCCGTTTCATCATCCAACCGTCGATCCGTCCAGATCGCCATCACTTGAACGTAACGGTCAAAATCCGAAGCCTTTTCCAACGAAACGGCGAGCAGATTTTTCTCCAAGCTCGCACCGCTCCGCAGCAATTCGGTGGCGGTGTCGCAATGCAGATCAAAAAATGAAAATTTCATAGATCAGTAAGCCCCCTTCATATGATGGATCTTTAAAATCCTGGGCTTTCGGCTTCCGTCTGTGTTTTCCATCCAGATCTCGATCACGTCCATGCGAGGCTTCCGATTGGTTGGGTGTTCAAATAGGTATTGACGCGCCGCTTGGCGGGTGAACCGTTGTTTATCCGAGTGGACCGCGAGCCGAGGTGGCGGCGCGGTATCCAGTTCATCGGCGCGATAGCTTCTTGCTTTCACTTCTACGAAGGCGAGGATCCCAAAACGGGACGCAACGACGTCGATCTCGTGGTGACCCGCCCGATAGTTTCGCTCCTTCACAGTATATCCGTGAAGACGGAGATAGTGAACCGCTACCTGCTCGCCGTAAGCTCCCACCGAACGGCTTTTTGCATTATTATGCTTCTTCATTTTTGCTCAGAAAGCGGATAAACTGTTTTCTGTGAATGGGGGACGGACCGTATTGCCGCAGGGCGTCCATGTGCGCCTTGGTTCCGTAGCCCTTGTGCTTTGCGATGCCGTATTGGGGGTACTGCCGATCCAGTTCAACGCACTGGCGGTCACGGGTGACCTTGGCGAGGATGGATGCCGCCGCGATGCTGGGAGAAATGGCATCTCCATGCACGACGGCGCGGGCGGGAATCTGAAAATCCCGTGCTACGTTGCCGTCGATCAGCGCGTAATCTGCTTTCGTTTGCAGTCCGTCAATGGCGCGGCGCATGGCAAGCAGATCGGCTTCCAGAATGTTCAATCGGTCAATTTCTTCAACCGTGGCTTCCGCAATGCAGTAGGCGATTGCATTTTCACAGATCACGTCAAACAAGGCTTCTCGTTTTTTTGCGGTGAGCTTTTTGGAGTCGTTCAATCCATCTGGAACGAAGTTCGGGGGGAGAATGACTGCGGCGGCGACCACCG
>JAZSMC010000083.1:0-15090 GCA_045535705.1 Eubacteriales bacterium | reverse complement strand
CAATTACCAGATCAAGACCGATGTGGACGGCATTGGAACGATCAACCCGATTCGTTACAGAGGCTATTACTACGATACCGAGACGGGACTGTACTACTTACGTGCAAGATATTATGATCCCGAAACGGGCAGATTCATCTCTCAAGATGATGTAAGTTATCTCGCGCCTACGCACTTGAGCGGATTGAATCTGTATGCTTACTGTAATGATAATCCGGTTATGTGTATTGATAACTCAGGTCATTTTCCATGGTTATTACTCGGATTGCCTATATTGTTGATGACTCCGGTTGGCGGAGCAGTAACACAAGCTGTTGTATCTGGGTTGAGCTATGTGGGAATAGCCGTAGCCGCGCTGTTTGATAATGATATCCGACAAGATATGCGTGATATTGGTTGGAATATGTTCAATGACAGTGCAAAAACAGTTGCCGAGTCAAAAAAAGTGTCGTTTTATAAAGGTGTTCCCGTCTTTAGAACCGATGGCTCATCAGGGTCTTTTGGCATCATATTGTTAACAAGAACTGGATTTGAAGGAACGTCGGGACACTATTGGAGCCCTGAGGATATTTTGATGCATGAATGGGGACATAATGTTCAACAAATGACATTGGGGCCAATTCCTTATTTAATTAACATAGGAATCCCATCGGCATTTATAGATAATAACGACAATGCTCCTTGGGAGATTACTGCAGATAAATTAGGTGGCGTTAATAGGAGTTATAATCAAGAAGATGTAAAACGAGGATGGAACTATTTTTGGTGGGGACGCTTTATAGGACCGTTTTGGTGGTGGTAACTTAGGAGGGGTTTTATGAGAAAAGGATTGTGTTTCATTATAATATTTACTCTCATCTTTATGTCAGGCTGTCAAACGGCCCTTGAGAGAGATAAAATGGAGATGCTGGAAGAATACGGTAATGATGACAATTATATTACACTAACAGGCGAAGTAACTGAAATAGATAGTGAAAGTAGTTACAATATAATACTATCAATTAAATGTGAAAACATAAAACAATATGACGCTAATGCCGATGATGAGTGCAAATATTCAGTTTTCTCTTCTTCCAATGTAGATGTATGTGTTGGAGATACAATTATTTATAAAACTGTTCTAAGTAGCGTTGATTATATGGAATTCCCACCAATTGTTGCGATTGACAAAAACAATGAAACGATCTTATGCTTTGAAGAAGGAAAGGAAAACTTAATCAATTGGGTAAAACAGTTGCAACATAAATAACTATCACCGCCTCGTAGGGAACCATTGTATGGCGTCATAGTATTCCAGATTCATCATCCTGTAGCTTCTTTGGTATGATTTTTTAAACAGAAATATATTCCCGAAGAATCGCACTTTTTAATGAATTCGGAAGAATTGGATATGTTGTTAAAAAAATACGGTGACATTTACGAGCCTCATAGTGCGTAGATTTTTAAAATATTTTCTCCGCACCTATCTTGGGTGCGGAGTTTTTTTGTTGACAAATGGTGGGATTTGTGCTATAATGAAACTATGATCGACGGTAAGCTGATTCGTCAGACGGGCGGAGCGGCAGGCAAGATCGACTTCATCTACGGCGCAAGCGGAATGATTGGCTTTGAAAAAGATGGCACACGCTACTTCTACCGCCGCAACCCCATGGGAGACGTAACGCACATCTACGATGAAAGCGGAACACTCTTTGCAGAGTACGTTTACGATGCTTGGGGCAATTACCAGATTAAGACCGACGCAAACGGAATCGGAGCTATTAACCCTATTCGTTACAGAGGTTATTACTACGATACCGAAACAGGACTTTATTATCTCCAAAGCCGTTATTACGATCCCGAAACGGGTAGATTCATCTCGCAGGATGATGTAAGTTATCTCGCGCCCACACATTTGAGCGGCTTGAATCTGTATGCGTATTGTAATGATAATCCTGTGATGGGATACGATCCAAACGGAAAGCAGACATTTTCTATCAATGTGGGTTTGTCATTTTTTATATTTGGGTGGGGATTTTCTGGTTCGTTGAATTTTGTTTGGTCGTCTGATGAATTTGCATTGCAATTCACTTACTGTGATCCTTTGTCTGATGATGAAATGTTTAATGATCAAGTTGGATTTAACATTGGATTAAATCTTGGTATAACACAGACTGAATTAGATGATGTTGATGATTTGGTTAATAAAACATTGGTTTCATCTGGTGGAGATGTTTTATTCGGAGTGGATATTATTAACGATTATAATTCTGGCGAATATGTTGGCTGGCAGTTTACTGGAACGGTTGGTGCTGGATTTGATGGGCATAAAACAGTTTCAAAAACCAAGAATGTTTTCAAGATTCCGTTAATAAATTTACCAAAGAGGATGAAAGAATGGTCAAATGTGGTATATGTCAATCCATATTGGATAAATTCAAAGTTAACAAAAAGACTGTTGTTTTAATAATTTGTGTTTTTGTATTTTATTTGTTGTTTTTTGCTGGATATAACTTTTCGAGCGAACTGAAGGATGCGACAGTAAATTCCCAAACTGGAGAGTTGGCAATTGCATACTACGAAAAAAACATTGTGGTGTCTACATATGATGCGAGTGGTGCCCTATTATACTCTGTTGTTGTTGACGATCAATCTGGTGGAAGATACATTACTGTGCTATGGTATGAAAATAATATCTTAAACGTGGAGATGGCAGGAGATGTACTTGTTCAAATAGATTCAAATGGAACGATACTTTCCAAAGAAAAACTTTCAAGTAAATCCGATAGAGAACCATGGCAAACAGGGTGGAAAAAAGCTCTTAACAAACAAACAACCGATCTTGATGGAACAATATATTGCTATGACAATAAGAATTTTTTATCAAGACGTTTCCTAAAACAACGGAGGACTATGTCAATTATAGCGTCAAGCGGTGTTGAAACAATAGTATGGCAAAGTGACTATTTTGGGTTGGTTAATTAAATATAATTGAACTATATTTTCTCCGCACTTGGAAACAGGTGCGGAGTTTTTTCTTGACAAATTATGGTATCTATGATATAATAAAATTAAGATCTACGGCATAAGCGGAACGCTTGTTGCACAATACGTTTACGATGCTTGGGGCAATCATCAGATTAAGACCGATGTGAACGGAATCGAAACTATGAACCCCATTCGTTACAGAGGGTACTATTACGATACCGCAACCGGACTGTACTACTTGCGTGCAAGATATTATGATCCCGAAACGGGCAGATTTATCTCGCAGGATGATGTAAGCTATCTCGCGCCTACGCATTTGAGCGGTATGAAAGAATATCTCCAAGGATCTGCTGTGAATTTTGGTCAAAAGTAATTCTTGGATGCGATTTAGAGGTGCATTCTTGTTTAGAAAAATAGTTGAGTTTTTTATAAGGAGCAAGTAGATGTTTTGACCTTATATCTTGAAAATTGCCTACGACCTATTATCAATTAAATCGGCAATTACGCCACCAACAAAATTCAAAATCGTACCGTATGACCTTGGTCATGGGGTACTTTTTTCTTTTATTGATTGCGAAAAAATAGCGAAGAACACGAAAACAGACAGAATTTGCCTATTCCTCGCGGTTGAATTGAGAAACTGTGAGAAGTCCTTTTGCCATGCGGCGGAAGGGCTTTTTTTGTTTTGGCTGACTTATATCGCAAAGTATCCTTGATTTCCTTGGGGTTGACTTCAAGAATATCAATATTAAGGAGATAAAAATGGGATACATAATAAAATTCGTAAAAAACAAAATTATTTTTCTTATTGCTCGGAATCCGCGTACCAATCTAATTTATAATGATCTCAACAAGTCAAGGGAGAAATCAAAATGACGACATTGGAAAGACGCATGGAGATCTTATTTGTATTATTACGTCGTCGTCATGTGAAAATGTTTGAATTGCAAACAGCTTTTGATACGTGTAGAACCTCAATTTGCGAGGATATCCAAGAACTTTCAAGATATTTCCCAATTCGTACTGAACGTGGACGGTATGGGGGAGTTTTTCTTGATCAAAATTATCAACTTGGCATGAAATACCTCACAGAACCTCAAACCATCTTACTTGAAAAGTTATCTGCCACACTAACCGGAAAGGACTTAATCTTAATGGGTGAAATTCTCAAAACATTTAAGAAACCGTCCTGATACCGATTAGGCAGACGTCATACTAAATTGAATACCCATCATCAGGTACGTTACCTACACCGACTGTGATGAGCGGTCGAGCCAAAGTATGCGTGCGCCATGACAGACGAAAACAGTATATAAATCGTCCGAGCGATCAAACGATCATACAAAATTCGGGTTGCTCCCGAAAAGGCAATGACAGGTGTAAGGGTTAATGATACTTCCGTAAGCGGCTGGCGGAGTACCCGGCAGAGGTGAGATTCCTATGGAGTTGGTTCGCAACCGACCGCCTGATGATGTCTTTTATGATGTGCTATCCTTATGTGGACAAGCACTACGGAGGAATACGGCGGACGGAGATCTGAAACCAAGGATCCCCAAAGCCGTGTTTCGGATACATAGTATAAAGGAAAGGGGAGGATTGAATGAAAAAGATCAAAAAGTATTGGCTTATCATTTTGAGCAGTATTTTATTCTTAATGTCTTTGTTGTTTTTTCTCTTGACCAATCGAAATGTACGAATCTTGAATGACACGAATCCTTCCTATTATTATAAGGAGCGCTCTTCAGTATCAGTACACCTCCCATCAGATGAAATTGCCGTTTTATATTTTCGAAACAATCACACGAAGATCAAAAATTCCTATCAGTGTGATACTATCGCAGATTGCTATGCAACGGTCATGGCGATCCAAAGCTACGCTCGTCAGAATGATATTGAGATCACGCGCCCTCTGACAGAAATGGTTGGAGAACTTCGATTGCATAATTTTCTCCATGAGATCGGATATAAAACCGATGAAACGGGAGATGCAGATTTAGAATACATTCAAGACCGACGATGGTACGTGAATGTTGCAAGTAAAATGGTCGGTTGGATGGGATTATAAGGAGAAACATTATGATAGAGTTTGATGTGTTTTGTTTGAAGTTACATCGTTGGGAGTTGCTTCAAAAAATCAATGAAGAAATGGAGTATGTGCCTGCGATTCTTCGGGAGAATGGCAAAAAACTATATCAAAAACTGACCGAGGGAACGTCAGATCGCCATGAGAACCTCAAGCGGTGGTATGCCAACGAGGATTGTATCTACATTCACCCGCAGACAGGAGAAACTGTATTTGTCAAGCTGCCGCATGATTATGAAGCCATTTATTTGTTTTTGAAATACTGTGAGAAATTGGATCAAACAAGGGAACTTGATCCCGATTTCGTGGAGTATCTGACAAGGATACTCCAACCGCAGGATGAATAAGATGAGGGCGCAAAATCACGTTGCGCCCTTTTTACATAGCCGAACATCGGCAAATAGGAGGTGAGAATATGGATGGAGAATTTTTACGCGGTGAGATCTACTATGCAGATCTGGATCCTGTCATTGGTTCGGAGCAGGGCGGAGAACGACCGGTGATCATTTTACAAAACAATAAGGGAAACCAATTTAGTAACACGGTGGTTATTGCTCCAATGACTACGAGTCAGATCAAACCACCTCTGCGAACCCATGTAGACCTTGAAGCAGAGGGATTGCGCTGTACATCCAACGTTTTGTTGGAGCAGGTTAGAACTATCGACAAACAAAGAATATGTGACTATGTTGGGGTAACTTCGGATTCGGATATGATTCGGATCGAAAAAGCAATTTTAGCAGAACTTGGGATGGATCATTGGCTGAATAGGAGAAAAAAAGAAGAGGATGGAAATTAGTTCGGTGGATGCTGCGTTTGTGTTAATTGAAATTTTGTTTCAACAAAACAAGCTTAATCAAGCGACCTACAGCAATATTTTGCAGCATAAGAATTTACACATTTCACAAAATAAAGAAAAAGGTGTATAATACTGAAAAAAAAGGAGGTTCTTATGAATACTGCAACTTCAGATTTTAACTATCGGTTTAACTTGACAAATTATGCGATGTTTGATCGAAACCGTCAAAGAAAAGTGGCAATTTATGGTCGTGTTTCTACTGAACATGAGGCTCAGTTATCTGCTTTGGAAAATCAATTACAGTGGTATGATGATCAATTTCGGTATCACCCGAATTGGAATGTCTATGACAGATATATTGATGAAGGGATTACTGGAACACAGGCCAAGAAAAGACCTGCTTTTCTAAAAATGGTAGAGGATGCCAAATGCGGTAAATTTGATTTGATTGTAACAAGAGAGGTTTGTCGCTTTGCCCGAAATGTTGTTGATACGCTTGTTGTTACCAGAGAATTAAAAGCGATCGGCGTTGAAGTGTTTTTTATTGATGACAATATTTGGACAATGGACGGAGATGGTGAACTTCGGTTATCTTTGATGGCTACTTTGGCACAGGAAGAAAGTCGAAAAACTTCGGAACGTGTAAAGGCGGGACAAAAAATCAGCCGAGATAATGGAGTGCTATACGGAAATGGTAATATTTTGGGTTACGATCGTGTGGGAGATAATTACATTATCAATGAAGAACAGGCGGAAACGGTCAGAATGATCTTTGAGTTGTATTTACAAGGGCTTGGGTCTTTGAAAATATGTGAAATTTTGACGGAACGAAAGCGTAAAACTGCATCGAATGTCGTTAGGTGGAGTTTGTCCAACGTTACAAGAGTTATTAAAAATGCTACCTATACAGGCAAGATCTGTTATAATAAATCCAGAAGTAATAATTTTTTGGAGCAAAAGCGGGTTAACAATCTGGATATGGATACCTATGAATATGTAAACGGGAACTTCCCGGCAATCGTTACACAAGAGATTTGGGAAAAAGCGCAAGAAATACGCAAAGCAAGGGTGAAACCTGCGATGGTTACTGCCAATCGGATAACTTATAGTAATCGGGATTCCAAAGATGTGTGGTTGAACAAGATGAGATGTACTTGTGGATCTTCCTTTTTCAAGATGAAATGGCACACTAATAAGGATGGAAGGAAAGTTTTTGGATATCAATGTTATAATCGTAGGAATAACGGAGATAAAAAAACAAGAGCCGAGCTGGGGTTAGATACGGAAGGATACTGTGATGGAGTGATGATACCTGATTGGAAATTAGAACTTATGGCAAAGAAATTGTTTGAGAGTATATGGGTAGAACGTTTGGAAGCTGTTGAATTGGCAATTCAATTGATTAAAACCTATTACAAAAATGATTATTCTCACGGTAAGCAACAAGAGCGATCTGCCGGAGAATTAAAATTGAAGAAAGCAAAAACGAGATTGGATAATTTAATTGCTATGCGCGCCGATGGAGAAGTGACCAAAGATGAATATTTATCATTAAGAGCTTCCATCGAAAAAGAAATTGATGAAATCCAAAATCAGTTACAGCCGGAGGAAAATAACACCATAGGTTTGGTTCGTGAATTGGATTTGGATGGGATTTCAGCCGAACTGCATAAAATGATAGATACAGATGCGCCAATGCTTGATCATTCAATAATCAGCCAATTTGTTTACAAAATCACACCGACATCGGCACGGAGCTTTGAATGGTATCTGAATCTGAATGGAAGATCACACATCCGCGCAAAGTTAACTGCATTAGGGCATAAAAAGAATTGTACAATCAGCATTGAGGAAATTGAAAAGATTTCCTCGTTACATAGAGGGAGCCAAGCAGACCTGATTTTTATACTGCTAAATACCCCCTCAATAATTTCCCAACTACACAGGCAGCACTGAAGAAGTAAGATTCAGCGCATAAAAGTCATATAAAAAGCAGGCGCACGATTCGAAAGAACGGTGCGTCTGCTTGTTTTATTAACCCAAAATCACTGAATCAAACCTGGTTTCGATCCGTTTCACAGAGTCGGCTGGAGAATAGACCCAATGAGATAGATGGGGAGTGTTCTCACGGTTGATGAAATACGTCAATTTTTTTGGCATGGGAGCGCAGTTTTCCGCGTCAATGATGACCAGCTTGATCTTCATTCGTTCGGGAATGATGCTTTTGATGTAAACGGAAGCGGATTTTCCGATCAATTGACGCAGAGTGGCGGCGTGTTCCTCGGAGCGCACCTCGGAAAGCCCTGCCAAATTGGGAGTCAACTCAATAAAAACTCCGTAGCTTTCCACGCTTCGGATCACCCCCGTCACAGTTTGACCAACCTCAAATTGCGCTGCGTTTTCTTCCCACGTTCCAAGTAATTCGCGAAGCGTCACGTAGATCCTTCCGCTTTCGGTATCATTTGATTTCACCGCAACGGTGATGGATTCTCCTACTGAAAGACGGTTCCGCGGATGGGAGATACGGGAAACCGACATACAGTCTACGGAGAGTAGGGAAGTCACTCCGCATCCAATATCCAGAAACGCGCCGAAATTTTCCAGATGCGTCACGCGAGCCGGGATCAGATCCCCGGGACGCAGCTCTGATAGATATTGTTTGATACAGTTTTGTTGAGCGGCTTTGCGGGAAAGACGGGCAAAGACGTGATTTCCTCGTTTTTCAAGAGATTCGATGCGTACCGCAATGGGTTTTCCAACGCGGGAAACGATGGCAATATCCTTCCGTGCCTCTCCTTCCCGACAAAAAACGGCGTCGTCGGGTTCCAGAATTCCTTGCACACACTTGAGATCCACGTGCAGACGAAGGTCGTTGTCGCAGAGCGTGGCGATCCCCTCCACCACGGTACCGTTCTGCATGGCTTTTTCCAGACCTGCAACCGAGGAGAGCGTCGCTTGATTTTCGGGGCTGAAATAAAGCTCTCCCTCGGGTTTGAACCAGTCGATCATTTTCACAAACTTCCTTTCTGATGGACAGGGGGCAAACATTTTCCCGTCCGAAATATTTCCGCTTGGCGGTGTTGATTCAATTTATGCAAAAAAACAGAAAAATATGCCATTGTTTTACCAAAAAATCTTTGAAAAATCAATAAAAAATGCAGTTATGGTTGACTTTTTAAAAATTCAATGATATAATAAAATATAGGAGAATGATTGTTTGCATCAAAAAAATTGACCGCAAATGAGAACGGAGATGGTTCGCTTTATGATCGTGATTCAGTTGGCGGGAATACGGATTCGCTTGGAAAATCGCTTTCCGTTTATCGAACGGCAGTGCAAAGATTTTATTTGCGAGGGAGAGGAAGCGGAGTTTTCGGTTTCGGTGACTCCCGAGGAGATCCTTGAGGAACAAAAAAACGGAGATTTTTCGGACGGGTATTGCGAGAGCATTTGTCTGTATCGTCATATTTGCGAAAAATTGCCCGAGTATAACGTGCTTCTCATGCACTCGTCCGTGTTAGAGGTGGACGGTTACGCCTACGCCTTCACTGCCAGAAGCGGTGTTGGGAAATCTACCCATACGGCGCTTTGGCTGAAGAACGTGCCCCACGCCCGTGTTTTGAACGGGGACAAGCCCCTTTATCGGCTGGAACCCGACGGAAGCTTGACCGTGTTTGGTACGCCCTGGAACGGGAAAGAAAACTGGGGAGAAAACATTTCTGCCACCTTGGCGGCGGTTTGCTTTGTCGAACGGGGCGAAACCAATCAGATATGCAAGGCAACCGAGGAAGACGCCATCGGAAGGCTGATGCACCAGCTTTATTTGCGCGGAACGCGGGAATCCATCAACCAACAGCTGTGTTTAATGGACGCGTTGGTGCGTGCCGTGCCATATTACGTTTTATCGTGCAATATTTCCGACGAAGCGGCTCTCCTTTCCTGGAACACCATGCGCCGAACGTAAAGAATTATAAGGAGAAGGATTATGCAGATCAAAAAGGATTTTACCATTCAAAAGGTTGGAAACTCCTACGTGGCGGTTGCCGTTGGAGAGAGCAGCAGGAATTTTCACGGGATGATTCGTTTAAATGAAACGGGCGCTTTTTTGTGGAATTTGATGGCAGAGAAAAATTGCTCCGAGGACGACTTGGTGGATGCAATTTTGGCGGAATACGAAGTGGACCGTGAAACCGTGGCGGCGGACGTTCGCCGCATCGTTTCCAATCTGGCGGAGAACGGCATTTTTATCGAAGGAACGGAACCGACTGTCAATGAATGATCTGAACGCAAACATTGAGCGTCAACTGGAAGAACAAGGGTATTACGTCAGCACCACCGTTGGATGGAGCATGTACCCCATGCTCCGCAACCGCCGAGATCGGATCGTGGTGTTTCCCGTAGGGCAGGAGAGATTGAAAAAATACGATCTGCCCTTATATCGCCGTCCCGATGGAAAATACATTTTGCATCGGATCATTGACGTGCAGGACGGCTTGTACGTGATCCGTGGGGACAATACGTACGTCAAGGAATATATTCCGGATGAATGGATCTTAGGCTACGTTTCGGAATTTTATCGCGAGGGACGGCACGTCCCGTCTTCCTCAAAGGCGTATCGCCGTTACGCGGCATTTTGGAATGGGATCTATCCCGTTCGATGGTTGTTTGTGAAAGTGCATCGGTTTGTCCGTCGATGTGTGAACAAAGCATTAAGGATTTTGAGGATCAAGAAAAAATAAAAAATCCATTCGATTCGTCACCTGAATCGAATGGATTTTTTATATGGTTCCGTTCCAAAACCGCTCCATGAACCGTCGTATGGGGGGGATTTGGAATAGCAGATAGAGCATCATGGCGCCGCCTACGTTGAGGATCACGTCATCCACGTCGCAGGAGCCAACCATCAGCCAGAATTGCAAGCCTTCCACTCCGATCACGGTGAAAAGCACCGTAGCGAAAAAGCAGTACCAACGACGCATACAGCGGAGCAGGGCAGGCAGAAGCACCGAAAGGGGCATGAACGCGCAGAGGTTTCCCAAAAGATTGAGAACAGTGTAGCGTAGGCTGACGTAACCGTTCAGAAGTCCTTGAATGTATACCGTGTAAATACTCTGAAGCGGACGGAAATTCACGAACCATTTCAAGTAATACTCACGGGGTGTCATTCCGTTCTCTACCAATCGGTTTCCGTCCAACCGCAGTCCCCGATCCAAAAGCGTGAGGGAGATGATCAAATAGAGGTAGAGAAACAAAAACAAAAGGAACAATAAGGGAATAAGATTGCGGGCAGTACGCCGTTTGTAGAGAACACCGCCGAGATAGGCGATCATGCAGATCACCAGCAGTAGCACGCATCTCCAGAACTGGATTGTTCCAACGGGGGGGGATAGCAGATCGATCTGTGTTTCCAAGATCAGGAAGCAAAACAGAAGGATGGCAGAGATCGCCAGGATCAGCGTGTCGCCGTGTAATTTTGCGCCGTGTTGACCGCGTTCACGTTTCATTTGACGTCCCCTCTCTTTCCTTGCAACAATGTTTGCCCGATTCTGCCAATATTATAGCAGAAAAGAAAACGAAATTCAAGTACAATCAAAAAAAATTTCAAGAACTGTGGAGAATTGCTTTACTTTTTGCAGAAAAAGTGATATAATAAATGAGATTTGATCGAAAGAAAAGGGGAAAAGGAATGACCACGCTGATCTTCGTCCGTCACGGACAAAGCGAGAGCAATCTTGCAAAGGTATTCACAGGACAGGGAGATACCAAATTGACTGCCCTCGGCAGAGAGCAAGCGGCGAGAACAGCGGAATATTTGAAGCGTTTTCCGATTTCCCATGTTTACGCCAGCGATCTCCAAAGAACCATGGAAACTGCAGAACCCACGGCAAGAGCACACGGATTGCCGATCATACCCAACCGGGAATTACGGGAGATCTTCGCGGGGGAGTGGGAAGGAAAGCCCTACGATGAGATCCGACAGACCTACGGAGAATCCTACCGCATCTGGCTTGAGGATCTGGGCAAAGCCCATCCCGAGGGGGGCGAGAGCGTGTCGGAACTTTACCAAAGAGTCAATGCTGAAATTGACCGTCTGATCACATTGCATCGCGGAGAATGTATTGCGGTGTTCAGCCATGCCACGCCTGCCCGTGCCTTGGCTTGTAAATGGTTTGGATACGCGCCCGAGGATATGGCAAAGGTGCCGTGGGCGACAAACGCCTCGGTGTCGGTTGCGGAATACGGGGACGACGGCAGCTTTCAAGTGGTGCAGTACGGGTACGACGAGCACCAAGGCCACACCGCCACCAGATTCCCGAAGGGACAAGTATAATAATCAAAGGGACTTGCGAAAAAAACGCAAGTCCCCTGTTTTTTATCTTGCGAAAATAGGAATCAAGTAGCCTTCTCCTGTGGGAGAAGGGGGACCACGCAGTGGTGGATGAGGAGTTCATTTGTTTTTATGACGTCTTATTCTGTTTCCTCGCAGGGGAATCAATATGACTACTCGATGGGAAACCCCGAAAACAGTACGTTGTATTGATCTGTGATCTCGTTCCAGGACAGGCGATCAAGGATCCCGTTGGGGGAGAGCCCGTTCTGCTTTTGAAAGCTCCTCAAGGCTTCTTCTGTCACGTCGTCAAAGATTCCCGTGATTTGGATGGGGATCAGAAAACCGAATTTGCTTTCCAACTCCTGAAGCATCCATTGAAGGGCAGTGATCACAAATCCCCGATCCCCTTTTTTGAATTGAGCATTCGGTGGAATGAGAGGGAAGATCTCCATCCGTACGGGGGGAGAATTTTGCGCCACGGACGTGCGATAGGTGGCGTAAAGCAGCTCCCAGAGAGCTTGGTCAGCCACTCCCGTTGGGGATAATCCCCGTGACGTTTGAAAATCCATGAGAGATTGCCGTGTGTCAGTATCAAAAATGCCGTCAATGGGCGGTTCCTTGATTGTTTGATCGTGATAGGAAAGCTGACGCAGATAGGTTTGCAGATTTTCAATGGCTTGCGACTGTGTTTCAAATTCAGGCATATCGTTTCCTCCAATCATCCGCCGATCTCATAGCCTGGGTACTGTCCCTCTTGCAGTTGAGTGCCAAGGTACAGCGTTTCGTAAAGCTCGGTGATCTCCTGCCAGGTGATGGCGCCTACCGTTCCCGTCGGCTCCAATCCGAATTCATTTTGGAAGGCGATCACGGCTTCTTGGGTTCGGGGGCCAAAATATCCCGTTGGTGTGACGGTTGGAATCGATGGATATGATCTGGCAATATAGTTGAGATATTCCTGCAACAACCGTACTTCTTCAGAGTCTGCCCCGATCCGAAGGACCACCCCCTGATAGGGAACGATCACGCCCTCGGTGTATTGCAGCGGAACGGTGCGAACGATGCCGAGGTAGGCATTATAAAGGGCATACCAGGTGGCTTCTCCCACGATGCCGTCCACGGGAAGTCCAAAGGTTCGTTGAAGTCCTTCCACCGCTGCTCGCGTGGTGGGACCAAATGAGCCGTCGATGACGACGGGGGGGATGGTGTTGTAGTAGACCGAAAGAAAATCAAGGTAGTATTGCAGATTGGAAACGCCGATGCCCGTGTCCCCCTCTTGCAGAACTTCTGGGAACTGCTGGGAGATTTCGTCGAACTGAATGGCTTCGGCGGAAAGATCGGTTAGCTTTTTCACTCCGATATAGATGTTTTGAATGGTGTACCAGGTGGATTTCCCGACGATGCCGTCAGGGGTTAGCCCAAAGATCTCTTGGAATCTTCTCACCGCCGCTTCGGTGTCGGTTCCAAAGATTCCGTCAGTCAACGGGATTTTTGGAATGGAAGGATAATTGGCGGAAATGCGATTCAAACGGATCTGAACGGTACGCACGTCGTTGTTCACGCTGCCCAATTGAAGCGGGTACGCAGGAGCGCTTTGGGTGGGGGCTTCGATGGGGACGTCCTGCACCAGTTCAATATCGTCACCATAATAGTATTGCAGGATCTCAAATGGTGTGTATCCCTGTTCCGCCAGCTCCACAGTGCCCCATTGGGAAAGCCCCTGGCAGGTGACCGTGGTGCCGTTGCAGTATTGTGCAAATAAGGGCTGAACGCTGTTTTCCCGGCGGATATAGCTGTCAAAGATCTCTCCCGCGATCCGTTGAATGTTTTCAAAAATATCCCTGCCGTTCACAAAGGATTGGTCCGAGGCGGTAGAATTGGTGATGTCGTAGTCAAATCCGCGCGTGCGGTAGTATTCGGTATAAACACGGTTCAGGGCAAAGGAAACCTGGGCGTATATGTTTGCTCGGATGGCGCTTTCTGGCCAGGTGGGGTAGATCTCACTGGAAGCCACGTTGGCAATGTAATCCAAAAAGGGTACCGTTACGTTTTCCGCTTGTGTACCGGGGGCGCCGAGATGAACGGTGATGGTTTGAGGAATGGTTGGAGTGTTTGGCATAGGATCCCCCCTTATTCAAAGATTTGGGCTCATGCCCTCAAAATAGCGGATCGAATCCTCACGGGGCAGTCCTTGCGTGCCGTTTTCGGGGGGCGGGATCAAAATCACGGGTTGGATAGAAGTGATCCCATCGAAGATGGGGGTCCCCGCATAGGATTGAGAGTAGTATCCATCCAGCGTCACATCGGCAGAATAGAGCGCGTAGGGAACGCCGTTGCCGGGAGATTCCGAGAGGATCTTCGGGGGCGCGGAGAGGGGGATCCGCACGGTATTTCCGTCGGCGCCCGAAACGGGAGATGCAACGGTGTCCCCGCGGGCATCGGAGGTGGAACCGATTTCGGGCTGATAGGTTTTTACATCTATTTTTGCCCCTTCCAAAGGGATCGCGCCGCCTGCCGTGGTTACGCGAAGAATCAAATATCCCGTTCCGCTTTGGTTTGTTGGCGAGGGGGACGGGATCGCGTTCGGTTCACGAATTTCTTTTTCCATAGGCAACTCCTTTGAATGTGATTTGTTAGCAATATATGCGAAAATCGGTGATTTTGGAATATACAAAAAGGAAAAAATAAAAAAGTAAAAAAAATGCAAAAAAAGACTTGATTTTTTGAAAAGAGTGTGTTATAATATTAGCGTTGCCCGCCGGTATGATGGAATTGGCAGACGTGCTGGACTCAAAATCCAGTGGTAGCGATACCGTGTCGGTTCGACCCCGACTACCGGCACCAAACAAAAATCCGCTTTCGTAAGAAGGCGGATTTTTGTTTGTATTATTCACTATTCATTCTTCATCATTC
>JAZSMC010000071.1:0-9333 GCA_045535705.1 Eubacteriales bacterium | reverse complement strand
GGGTGAATGAGGTGTCGTCGTAGCTGACGCGAACGCGATCCCCAACAAGCAACGCGCCCTTTTGGCGCAAGCTGCCTCTGCCCCGCGCGAATACCGCCAAGCCGTCCAGCGGTTGCGCGCGGTATTCGGATGGGAGATGGGCGGAGCCTTCGCCGTACAGCTTGACGGTGAACAATCCGCCAACGCCTTTGATTACGATTCCATAGCCTTGATACATAAACGTCCTTTTCCTTTTCGATTTTTATGGGGAAACGATGGGGTGGGTGTTTTCGGCGGGCATTTCTCGGCTCACCGTGATCTTGATCTTCGTGTTTGGCGCCACCAAGCTGCCCGCGGTGGGACTTTGGCGGATCACCGTTCCAACGGGAGCGTCGGAGGCTTCTTCCACTACCTCTCCAACGGTCAAGCCGCAGCGAAACAGCTCCAACAGCGCAGAGCTGCGGGACAGTCCCGTTAAATTGGGGACGGTCACGGTTTGCGCGGGGGTTCCTTGGCTGACGGTCAAGGTGACCGTACTGCCGATGGGGAGCTTTGTTCCCACGTCGGGGGAGATTCCGATCACCTCTCCCGCGGTTCCGCCCGATGACGGGATCTCCGAAACGATAAATCCGCTGTCACGCAACAGCGCGGAGGCGCTCCGCGCGTCCTGACCGAGGAGGTTGGGGACTGTTTTTTCTTCGGCTCCCAAGCTGACGGTCAGCGTCAGCGTTCTGCTTTTTCCCGCCCTCACCTTCAATTGACTTCCCGCGGACGGCGTTTGCGAGATCACCGTTCCCGCGGGAATATCGGATTCATAGCGATAAGAGGTTTCCACCGTTGCCCACTGCGGAACGGACAGCGCGGATTCCCGCTGTCCGCGGAAATCGGGAACGGTGACGTAGGTGCCGTCCTCCCTCAAAAAGCCGAACAAGCTGTCGGCTACGGTAAAGGACAGCGCGAAAAACAGCAATAACGCAAAACAAAATTTCTTTCCCATGGGTACCTCCGAAAAAAGATGTAGCCATGGG
Source organism: Eubacteriales bacterium (assembly GCA_045535705.1). Classification (GTDB taxonomy): domain Bacteria; phylum Bacillota; class Clostridia; order Oscillospirales; family CAG-272; genus UMGS1865. Next base: position 8,326 of record JAZSMC010000071.1, on the reverse strand, counting down.
GGAGCGGTCACGCCTTGGCGTTCTCTCTCCGAAGCTGACCGCAGGAAGCGTTGATGTCAGCCCCAAGGGTGCGCCGAACCGTGGCGCGGATGCCGCAGGATTCCAATATGGCGGCGAATTTTTTCACCGCGTTCCTGTCGGAATGAGTAAATCCCGTTTCTTTGACCTCGTTTACGGGGATGAGATTGACGTGGATGGGCATTGCCGCATCGTTGCATTTCCCTTTTTCGCCGCGCAAACTGTCGTTGAGTACCCGCGCCAGTTTTTTGGCGTTGGCGGGGGAATCGTTTTTGCCCGCAATGAGGGTGTATTCAAAGGAAATACGGCGCCCCGTGGCGGAATAATAGGTACGGCAGGCGTCCAACAGCTCGTCAACGCCGTAACGGTTGTTGATCGGCATGATGGCGGAGCGTGTTTCATCGTCGGGGGCGTGAAGCGAAATGGAAAGGGTGATGGGGAGATCTTCCTCGCGCAGGCGGTGGATCTGATCCACCAAGCCGCAGGTGGAGAGGGAGATGTGTCGGTAACCGACGTTGAGACCCTTGGGATGGTTCACCAGATGCAGAAATTTGATCACGTTATCGTAATTATCCAGCGGCTCACCGATTCCCATCAGCACGATATTGGAAATGCGCTCGCCCGTGTCCTTTTGCGCGGCAATCACCTGTCCCAAAAGCTCGCCCGCGGTCAGATCTCGCACTTTTCCGCCAATGGTGGACGCGCAGAATTTGCAACCCATACGGCATCCCACTTGAGAAGAAATGCAGACGGTGTTTCCATGCTCGTATTTCATGACCACGCTTTCCACGCAGTTTCCGTCGCCAAGAGAAAAAAGATACTTTACCGTACCGTCGATGGCGGAGATCAGCTTTTTTTCGATGAGAGGGAGATGCCAGACCGTCGCATCCAGAATTTTTTGGCGCAGTTCTTTTCCAAGATTGGTCATTTCAAGGGGAGAGATCCCACGATGAAGCTGCGGAAAGATCTGATTGGCGCGGTATTTGGCTTCGCCAAGCTCCGACATGAGGGCTTCCAGCTCATGGGGGAGCAGCCCCAGCAGTTCGGTTTTGTTGTTGGTCATGTGGTCCTCCTCATTGCTTGGTCAGAACCGATACGAAAAAGCCGTCGGTGCCGTGGGTGTCGGGATAAAAGGTTTCGCAGCGCTCCAAACGCGCGTTTGGAGTCACCGATAGAAAACGCTTCAGGTTGTCCTCATTTTCATGGGGCAGGATCGTGCAGGTGGAATAAACCAGCTTGCCCCCTTTTTTTAAGAAACAGAAAGAATTTTTCAAAATATCCAACTGAATATCGGGGAGAGAATCGCTGACGGCAGGATCCTTATATCGAAGCTCGGGCTTTTTTGCCAGAACGCCGAATCCCGAACAGGGGACGTCGCAGAGGATACGGTCAAAGCAGCCGTTTTCCTGTTCCCATCGGGGGGCGGGAGCGCGGGCGTCGCGTTCCAGTACGGTCACGATAGATATGCCCACCCGCTCCGCCCCCGATCGGATCAAGGAAAGCTTGGATGCGTGGAGATCGCAGGCGATCAGCTCCCCTTGGTTTTCCATGTTGATTGCGATGCCAAAGGTTTTGGAGCCGGGGCAAGCGCAGGTGTCCAGCACGGTGTGGTTTGGACGGACGTCCAGTGCTTCCACGCAGATTTGAGAGGCTTCGTCCTGAACGAAGAAGAATCCGTCCGCAAATCCCGGCAGATTCGGAACGGCGGCGTTGCCCGAAATCAGGATCCCGTTTTTGGAACGGTGGGATTCAGCGGCGTCGTAGCCCGCCGCCGAAAGCTTGGCGAGCAGGTCTTCTCGTGTGGTTTTGAGGGCATTGACGCGCAACGCCAGCGGGGGATGCTTTTCAAAAGCGGATAGGAGCGATTCGGTTTTGGTCTGCCCGAAGCTGTCCAAAAAGCGTTTGCAGAGCGCTTCTCCAACCGAATAGCGAATGGAAAGATATTGAGCGAGGTTTTCCTCATTGGGAAACAGAAGCTGCTTTTCCCGTCTTAGAAAACCGCGCAGGATGGCGTTGACGAATCCCGCCGTTTTTTTGTTTGCCAGCGACACCGTTTCGTTAACCGCCGCGTGGACGGGGATCCGATCCAGATAAGCCGTTTGGTAGATGCCCAAGCGGAGTATGTTTCGGACGTCGGGGGAGATCTGCTCCAAGGGACGGGAAGAAAGTGACGCGATCTGATAGTCCAGCGTCAACTTTTTTTCCAGAACGCCGTACACCAGCGCGGCGGTCAAGGCGCGATCCTGCTCGGACAGCGCGCTCCGCTTGAAGGCGGCATCCAAAGCCAAATTGGAATATTGTCCCTGCTTTTCGCAGCGATTTAAGATGTCCAAAGCCGTTTCTCTTGCTGTCATGGCGGTCCTTTCTTAAAAATCAAAGTCATTCACTATTATTATAACATAACCGCATGAAAAAAACCAGTATATCCATAAGATTTTTTAGAAAAAAATTTACAAACGTGAGTTCCGAAAAAAGGATTTCAACTTGATTTTTTCTTTCATTGTTGTATGATTGCTTTGGTTTGTCGTTGGTCATTTTGGAAATTTAATTATACCGCAAAGCAAGCGGACGCTCAATCCCTTTCGGTAAAGAGCATCCGCTTTTTTCTTTTTTTGACTGTCTTAAAAAACAGCCCCTTTTATCATTGATTCCAAGTGCTCATGGGGCGCAGATCGTAAAGCTTTTGTGATTTGCCGTCCCCGTCTGCCAACAGTCGGCAGGCAACTGCCATACGGAATTTCCCGTTTGCAGTCGCTTGAACGGTGATGCGCTTGAGATCGGTGCTTTCCATTGGTGTAACTGCAAAGCGACCGTTTCCCGCTCCCGAGAGCTTGCAAAGCAATCGCTTGCCGTTCAGCTCCAGTACCAGCGTTCTGGCGGATGCGGAGATCACCTTTGCAGGTGTATACGCGTTCCAGGTTACGTCGGCAGAATCGGAGAGCGTCAGCTCATCTTGAACTACGGCTAAAGAGCGGTTCTCGGTGAGCAGAATTCCTCTTTTTCCGCGCAGGATGAAATCGTTGGTTGAGGTCATATCCACAACGGCGTAGGCGCAGGAACGGGTACTGCGGGCTTCAACGATCTCTGTTACTGCATCGGGATTCTGATCGGGAACGTTTTCTCCGGAGCAGATCAAAATTGTGTTTTTACCGATGCAGCCAAAGCGAAGCCGAGAGGGCAGATCCTCGTAGCCGTTGGTTTCCGTAAAGAACCGTTGACCGCCCATCTCCAAAAGGATACTGCCTGCATCCGACACCGAGCCGAATTCACGGTTGCTTCCGCCGTGAATGGCAAATACGTTACCCTCATTGGTCCAATCGGAACGGAAGATTGCCAATCCCGCACGGCGATACACCGCATCCAGGGGGAGTACGGGAACCGTTTTCGAGAATGGCTGGTAATAGATCACGTCCAACACCGTGGCGGATTTTTTGCCCCCAAGCAGATCTTTTTGACGGAGTTGACCATAGGTTTGGTTTCCATACTGACGGGAGAACCATTCGAACACCGAGGTGTCCACCGATCTCGCGTTGCCGTTGTGGAAATTCCACGCGCCGTTGGCGGTTTCGGTCTGCACCGCAAACCGCGCCGTTGCGCCAAATCCGGGCGCGGACGAAAGTCCGTAATCCTTGCCGCAAGCGCTTTGCAGCATGGAGATCATCAGTACCAGTGCCGTGGTGGCTTTTTCCCAAGCCGCAACGCCTTCGGGGTAGCCGCCGTCAGGGGAGTAAGCGTCTAAGCAGGGCAGCGCGTTCCGCAGACTGTGGCGAAGGATCTTCAATGCGGTTTCGGGATAGACGTTTGCCAGTGCCAGAGCGGATGCGGTCAGGGCGCAGTTGATCAGGGCGGAGTCGGGAGATCCGTATCTCCACATTTGCGATCTGCCGTTGTAGCAGTCCACACCGGGCCGCATCAGATATCGAAGCAGCGCGCGCTCGATCAAGGCTTTTCTTCCCTCGCTCCAAACGCTGTGGCACCAGTCGTAAGCCAACGTTACCGAAAGACCGACGGTAGCGGCTTGGAGCATGGAACGGTCAGCGTTCCAATCTGAAAGCCGCGCCAGCGCTTCACATTCCAGGGCGCATCGCTCGGCGTAATGCTTTTCTCCCGTCAAGCGGAACAAGGCGGCAAAGCTTTGCAAGCGATTGGATGCCTTCAGGATCGCTTCGGTCAGATTTTCATCCGAGGGGATCCCACCGTCGAAAACGGGAGCAGACGCATAGGCTTCGGATTTGGCTCCGTAAGCCGATCTCAACGCTTCCAAAAGCTGTCCCATAACGGGATCGGTCTTGGTTGCCTTGCGTTTCGCCATCCATTCTTCGGGAAGCAACAGCAAACGCCCCTTGTCGGGATTGGTGATCTTGCGGTGCAAGTCTTCCAGAATTTCTTCTCCCGAGGGATGGACGAAGGTGATCTCGGCGTTGAGCGTTCCGATCAGATGGGCGTCCCGTTTGCTTTCAAATGCGTTTTTGCGGTTGGAGAGCAGGATCAAACCAGTGGGATCGGTGAAGCACTGCCGCCAGTGGAAAAACTCCGCCAGATACCCTGTGGGGAAAAACAGCGTGCCCGCCCGTACCACAGGCTTGAAGGGGAGCTGCTGTTGCTCTCCGTTCACGGTGAACCGATCCGAGGAGCCGTCAAATGCATACTGTTTCCTGCGATAGCTGAAGGAAAGGGTGTTTGCTTTGTTATCTGCCACGGCTTTGTGTCCGATCACGGCGGCAATGGGCGCCATGGGGAGCCAGAGTATTCCGCTTTCCTCAAAGGGGCGTGCTTGGGGATCGGCATCGATGGCAATGGGAAGGCGTTTACGGTCAATCACTGCATACGCCGCGGTCTTGGAAAACATGGCGGCGCCCTTCAGCTCGGGCATTCTGACGTAGGTCTGCGGCGCCGTATCTTCCCAGCCGTAAAACTGATCCAGACAGTAAACGGTTTGGGTAGGTGCTTGTCCGCCGGCTACAGGCTCCAGCACGATGGCACGGATATGCTCCCAGCCCAGCACCTCACCTACGGATTGCAGGAAGGGAAGCTCCAAACGGAAGTCGTTCCATCCGTTTCTGGAAACGGGAAGGATGGCAAAATAGCCGCTTGCGCCGCCGTTTTGTGCGTCGCTTTCAAAGCGGATACGGAAGGCGCTGCCCTCGCCGTTGATGGCAAACACCGAGAAGGTGAGATAACGGTAGAGGGAAAGATCCGGATCTCCCAGAACGATCCGAGCGTTCGGTGTTTGGTTCCATTCCCAGCGCGCCGTCATATGGGCGCTCTTTTTGTGCTTCAGATCAGGGATCAGACCGTTCCCTTGGATCATTTCATAGTCGTTCATATCCAGAATACGCTTGGGTTCTTCAAAGCGCATCAGTTCAATACAGCTTTTCAGATTCTTTTTCATTTGAAGTCGGAATCCTTTCTAAACATTCGAGATAGCGCAGGCGTTACTCTGCGGAAGTTTCATACTTGGGGTGAAAAAATTTTGCTTTTGCATAACATACGGTGCCGTTGTAACAGAAGCGGTAGAACAGATCTCCGTTTTCTTCTACTGTGCCTTTGCCGATGCAAACAAGCTCGGCAGGTTCTACATTGTTGGAAATAATTGTTACGAGAGCACCATTGGTGATGTCGGGAGTGGCACGAAGTTTTAAGGATGTGGTATCAGAATTCAGCACTACCATTTCAAAGCATGGCGTAAATCCGTATGCGTCCGAGGGATCCGCCTCAAATTCGTCTTGCGCGACCACGCCCGCATTCAGAGTGGAACCGTCGTTCAGCGCGACGATCAACTCATTCATTGGGTTGTACTGGACGTCTTTGACCGACACGCCGTCACGGGTGCCGTCGTTATAAGAGCAGAGCCACTGATGAAGCGTTTTATCGTAGCCTGCTTCCACAGCCAGATCATAGTCGGTTTTGAAGTCGCCCGCACCAACGTAGCCTGCGTCAATGCTTTCGCCGTTGGAGAGAGTGATGATCAGTCTGCCACGTTTGTCGATATGAGCGCCGTCGATTCCAAGACCGTCTTTGCCGTCTACTCCGTCCCGTCCGTTTTTACCGTCCTTGCCGTTGATGCCGTTGACTCCGTCCTTGCCATCCTCTCCCTTTTCTCCGAATTGGAGCGAAAGGAGCCATTCTTCAACGCTACCAACGAAGCCGTTGTCGCAGGCGATCTCATAAGCGCTTTTGCCGTTCTTTCCGTCTGTTCCATTGACACCGTTAGTCCCCGACAGGGAATCCAACCACTCTTGCCGCGTTCCCACGAAACCGTTTTCCACAGCCAGCTCGTAGGCGTTTTTGCCGTTCATTCCCGAAATGATCCAGAATCCGCCTTGCGTGAGATTGAGGATCAGAGCGACCAGAATGAGAAGCCCAACCAAAAGGATGGAGAGCAGAAGCACGTTCTTTTTTAAATAGGGGATGATTTTTTCTTTCATAGTACTCGTTTTCACAGCTTAAACCGACTCAATGAAGCGCAGGAAGGCTTGGCGACCTTCGGGAGTGCATTTGTAAACGCCTGCATCTTCCAGAACCCCTTCAAAGGTCTTTCCGATCTCGTGGTGAAGGATCTCGGTCACGTCAGCGCTTGAAAAATCATATTCGTCCGCAAAGGTCTTCACCCAGTTTGCGTGCTTGGCGACGGTTTCGTTCTCTGCGGGATCCTTGCCGTTCTTGAGGCAATCTGCCAATACTTCCATTTCGGTCTTCAGGCGTGCGGGAAGCACCGCCAGTCCCATGACCTCAATGAGCCCAATGTTTTCTTTTTTGATGTTGTGCTTATCGGCGTGAGGATGGTACACGCCAAGGGGATTTTCCTCGGTGGTGAGGTTGTTGCGAAGCACCAGATCGAATTCGTAGTCAGAGCCTCTGCGGCGGGCGATGGGGGTAATGGTGTTGTGAGGCTCGCCGTCGGTTTCTGCGTAGACGGTGGCAGATGCGTCGGTGTATCCTCTCCATTTGTTCAGAATACGGTCAGCCAGCTCGATCAGCTGTTCCTTATCCGCTCCCGTCAGACGGATGACCGACAGAGGCCAGTGCAGAATCCCCGCCTTGATCCCCTCAAAGCCCTTAAAGGCGATCTCTTTTTCGATCTCCGCCCGTTCCATGGCAAAGCAATAGTGACCGCCTTGCATATGGTCGTGGGTAAGGATAGATCCGCCAACGATGGGAAGATCCGCGTTGGAGCCGAGGAAGTAATGGGGGAAGACGGTCACAAAATCCAGGAGCTTTACAAAGCTGGAACGGTCGATCTTCATGGGAGTGTGGTGGGTAGACAGTGCGATGCAGTGCTCGTTGTAGTAAACGTAGGGAGAATACTGCAGGTACCAATCCTGTCCTGCCATCTTCATGGGAATGATGCGGTGAGAAGCACGAGCCGCTTGATTCAGAGAGCCTGCAAAGCCTTCGTTTTCACGGCAGAGGGCGCATTTGGGGTATCCCGATTGCTTCTGCAGCTTGGCGGCGGCAATGGCTTTGGGATCCTTTTCCGGCTTGGAGAGATTAACGGTAATGTCCAGCGTGCCGTATTTGCCCGTGTACAGCCATTTTAGGTCTTTTTTTACACGGTAGGTGCGGATGTAGTCGGAGTCACAGCTTAATTTGTAGTAATAGTTGGTGGCTTCTTCGGGAGAGATGGCGTAGAGGCGGTTGAATTCCGCGATCACTGCGCTGGGCAGGGGAGTGAGGATACCCATCAGCTCGGTGTCAAACAGGTCTCTGCCCGTGATTCCGTTGTCGGGGATCACGCCGTTTTCGATGGCGTAGTCGCAAAGCGTACCGAGGATCTCCTCCAGGGGGCGTGAGCCGTCTGGTTCGGAATCCGCTTCAAACGCAGATACACCCAGCTTTTCCATCAGACGGTTGATGAAAAAAACACGGTCAAGGGGATCGGCGAGCCCTCGGGTGATGGCGTATTCCACCAGGTCTTGAATTTGATTGCAAACGTTAGATGACATTTTTCGTGTACCGTTCCATTTCTTCAATAATTATACAGATACATTATAGCACGAAAGAGCAGTTTTGTAAATGGATTTGAAAGGAAATTTTTTAGGAATTTAAAAAAATCATTTCGGAATGGCTTTTTTGACGAAATATATTGACATTTTCACGGATTCATGATAGAATAATAACGTTGTTTTTAAATCAAAAAGCGAGTACGCACGAAGAATTTTCGTCATGCTCGCATGCACGCGAGCATGTGCGAAGAAATTTCGCCACGCCCGCATCATACGCGGGCATGGCGAAATTGGCAGACACACAAAATTTAAAATCTTATATCACAAAATATACAAATTCAAATCCTATTACCCATACCAAT
>JAZSMC010000015.1:0-29485 GCA_045535705.1 Eubacteriales bacterium | reverse complement strand
CCGATCAGGATCACCCTTGCCCCCGGCTTCACAGCCCGAAGCAGGGCACTCATGAGCAAATTATCCACCATAGACGCCTCGTCCACGATGATGACGTTTTCTTCCAGCAGATTGCTTTCGTCACGGTTGAATTTTCCCCGTCCCACCGCTTCTTCGCCGCCGTATTCCAACAAACGGTGAATGGTTTTTGCCTCGCAGGTCGTGGATTCCGACAACCGTTTCGCCGCTCTCCCCGTGGGAGCAGCAAGGGCAATCTTCATACCCATACTGTCAAAAATATGTAACAACGCCCGCACCACGGTGGTCTTTCCCGTACCGGGACCACCCGTCAACAGCAACACGCCGTTCTCCAAGGCGTGGGAGATCGCGGTGCGCTGCAGATTGGCGTATTCGATGCCGCTTTCCGCTTCTTCCCGACGGATGAAGCCACTGATGTTTCGGGTATCGGTGACGGGACAAACCTTATCCAACAAGAGCAGCTTTTGCGCGATATATTTCTCATGGCGATGCTGGGCTTCGTCGTATAAATAGGAAATGCCGCCGAAACGGGCTTCCACGATCTTGCCTTCCCGAAGCAGCGTGGGAATCACGGCTTTCACCGCATCCACAGGAACCTCCAGTAATCTTGACGCGCCTTCGATCACCTTGTCGTGGGGCAGGCAAACGTGGCCGTTCTGCTGAATGTTGGAGCGCAACAAGTAGCAGATTCCACTGCCGATCCGTTCCGCGCTGTCACGGCTCAAGCCCAGCTGCGTCGCCATCCGATCCGCTCGCTCAAAGCCGATGCCGTCGATCTCCTCGCACAGCAGATAGGGGTTCTTTTTTGCCAGATCAACGGCGTTTCCGCCCCATCGCTTGTAGATCCGCACCGTTGCAGCCGCGCCGAAATAATCTCTGAAAAACATCATGGCGGAACGGATCCCCGTTTGATTCTTGAATTCCTCCGACATGGCGCGCGCCCGTTTCAGATTGATTCCTTGAATGGTTGCCAGCCAATCTGGGTGGTTTTCGATCACGTCAAAGCTTTCGTCCCCGAACTCGTCAACGATGCGTTGGGCGGTCTTGGGACCGATGCCCTTGATCGCCCCCGACGACAAATACCGCAGCATCGACGCGCTGTCCGAGGGCAACCGCTTTTCGCAGGTTTCCACCTTAAACTGTCTGCCGTACTTGGGATTATGTACCCAGCGTCCGTACACCGTCACCGAATCCCCCTCGCAAACGTAGGGCAAGATCCCCGTGATGGTCACCAGATTGTTGGTTTCGGTGCCCATATCGCAGATGGCAAAACCGTTTTCTTCGTTGGCGTAGATCACGTGTTCAATGCTTCCCGTCAATCGCTGCAAGCCCTGACCGTCTTCTACAGGCAGTCCTTTTTCCTCAAAGCCTTCCATGGGCACTCCTTTCTTTTTTCACGGCGGAGCCTATTCCACAAGATAGCAATCCGCGCGGTGCTTTCTCAAAATTTTCAATACGTCCTCCGAAATCTCCCCGTTTTCGCAAAGAGATTCCGACAAATGAACGCCCACGCGGGCGGATCTTTTTTGGAAGAATCCCAATCTCGCCTCCCGCAACAGCGTTTCCAGCAATTCCAAATCCTTTGGGGTTCGGATCTCCACCACCGTCACGATCTGACGGATCGGAAAACACGCCTCAACGATCATTTGCACCGCGCAGGCAACTCCAAACACAGAGAATACCGCCACGGCAACACCAAGCAAAAGATTCCAAACCATCATCACTCCCCCTTTCCTTCGTAGCCTATGCAACCAAAGAAAAAAGGTGACGGTTTGATGTAAAAATATGGGCTGTCGCACAAAGTAAAGTATAGCTACACAAAAAAGACTCCCCTGTGTAAGGGGAGGTACCGAGGAACGAGGCGGAGGGGTTGTAAAATTATAAAAACAATCCCTCACCGCCTTCGGCGGAGCTCCCTTTACACAAGGGAGCCTTCCCCATCTCATCATTTGTACAGATGTCCTTCATGCAACACCCATGTCGATTATGCGTTCAGAGCCAATTCCGCCTGCAACGCGTCCACCAGGTCGCAGGATTCCCACGGAACGCTGACGTCTTCACGTCCCATGTGTCCGTAAGCCGCGATCTGGCAGTAAATGGGACGGCGCAGATCAAATTTTTGGATGATCGCCGCGGGTCGGAGATCCACCAATTTCAATACGGCGTCCTCGATCTGCCGTTCGGGGATCTTTGCGGTGCCGAAGGTATCGATCAAAACCGACACGGGGCGTGCCACGCCAATGGCGTACGCCACCTGAATCTCGCAACGGTCTGCCAATCCCGCCTTTACCACGTTCTTTGCGATGTAACGGGCGGCGTAGCAAGCCGAACGGTCCACCTTGGTGGGATCCTTGCCCGAAAACGCGCCGCCGCCGTGACGGGCGTAGCCACCGTAAGTATCCACGATGATCTTTCTGCCCGTCAAGCCCGTATCTCCCGCAGGACCGCCCACCACGAAGCGTCCCGTAGGATTGACGTAGATCTTGGTGTTTTCATCCATCATATCCGCGGGAACGATGGGGGAGATCACGTGGTTGATAATATCCTCACGGATCTTGGAGCTTTCCACGTCTGCGCTATGCTGAGAGGAAATGACCACCGTATCCACGCGGACGGGAGTATCTCCCTCGTATTCAACCGTCACCTGTGTTTTTCCGTCGGGACGGAGATAGGCAAGAGTTCCGTTTTTTCGAACGTCGGTCAGCCGTTTTGCCAAACGGTGCGCCAAAGAAATTGGCAACGGCATCAATTCGGGGGTTTCGTTGCAGGCGTAGCCAAACATCAAGCCCTGGTCACCCGCGCCCGTATCCATCCCGTCCGAATCGGTTCCGTTCTTGGCTTCATAGGAGCGGTCAACTCCCATGGCAATATCGGGCGATTGGGCGTGAATGGAGGAAATGACGGCGCAGCTATCGCAATCAAAGCCGTACTTTGCCCGATCGTAGCCGATCTCCCGAACGGTTTCCCGAACGATTTTCTGGATGTCCACTTGGGCGGTCGTGGTGATCTCTCCCATCACGCAGACCAAGCCCGTGGTGCAAAAGGTTTCGCAAGCCACGCGGGACATGGGATCCTGACGCAGCATTTCGTCCAAGATCGCGTCCGAGATCTTGTCGCTGATCTTATCTGGATGTCCCTCCGTTACCGACTCACTGGTGAATAATTTTCTGCTCATTTTACTTTCCTTTCTTTCCAAATCCTGCATCTTCTCAAGTTTTTCGCACAAAAAAAGCTCCGACAGACGGAGCGTTCGGCTCTCATCTAACAGGATTTAGCACCTTACGGTCCCCGCAGGTTGCTGTAGCATCATCGTGCCTGTCACTACGCTACTCTTGATAAGAATGATAGATTTTATTTTGCTGTTTTATTATAGCACATTTTGAAGTCGATTGCAATAGATTTTTACAATTTCCTGTTCTTTTTTCAACGTTTTTTAAAAAAACATCAAATAAAAATTATTTTTTCAAAAAAGGCTTGACAAAAGCCTTTTGATGTGATATAATATCAGCGTTCCAAAGAGAATGGTTCGCTTTGAACCTCTCGCTGGTGTGGCTCAATGGCAGAGCAGCTGATTTGTAATCAGCAGGTTGTTGGTTCGACTCCGATCACCAGCTCCAACCGAGTCCACGCCGTGGACTCTTTATATGGGAGATTTCCCGAGTGGCCAAAGGGGGCAGACTGTAAATCTGTTGCGTCTTCGCTCCGGTGGTCCGAATCCACCATCTCCCACCAAAAAATACAACTCGTGCGAGTTGGATTTTTTTATCCATTGCGAAAGCAATGGTATATCATCACGCCTTGGCGTGTATATCATCGCCGAAAGGCGTATATCATCACCGAAGGTGGATTATGCTTTCGCAATGATGAGATACAAGGCTTTCGCCTTGATGAGATACAATTCCTTCGGAATTGATGATATACAATGGCTTCGCCATTGATTTTATAATCTTAACCGAGGTGATTATATGGCTAAAAATTATTTGCTGATATATTCCGAACAGCTTGCAACAGATATAGAGCTGATGTGTCAAGATGTGAAAGCTCCCACTAACACGTTATTCCAGATTCGCAAAAGTTCAAGCAGTGTTTATGCTAACATCCGTGAAGCTAATTACGGTCAAAGCGTAGCGGACATGCTTTCAAAATTTGAAATCGCGCTGAAAGAATGCAGCGAAACTGAAGGCTGGCTACAATTGCTTTACAACACCAACAGCATTGATGAAATAACGTTCAAAAGATACAGAAATCTTTGTGGGCGGATCAGAAGAATGTTGATCTCAAGTTGTAAAACGTTGAAAGAAAAGATTTGACAATTAGGCAGTATATCAATGAATACTTACATTATGACAGCTCTAAACCAGATCAAACAAACGCTGGTGTCAGACACCGATATGACCCGCGATACAATTGAAATGTTTTTAAATGAAATTGAAATGATAAGATTGGAAATTGAGCAACATATATCGAATATGCCTCAATCGCCAAATTATGTCAATCTACGCAAAACCGCAGAAACCACAATTCAAGCACTGCAAGAAATATTCGAACTTTTGGAAGAGTTTTCTTGTGCGAAAACAGCAAAAGATAACTCACTCGTTTGGGAAATCGTTGATTTGATTGACACAATAACCTATTAAACCAGTTAAAAAGGCTGAATCAGATGCTTTTTAGAAAGCAAACAATTCAGCCTCTATTTTTACACCACCAAATATTTCACACCCGACAAGGAATCGGGGGCATCGGCGGCAGGGGCATCCGCTAGGCGATTTTGCTCCACCAGCTTGGAGATCGGGCAATGATACCGCTTTGCCACGCTCCAAAGTGTGTCGCGGCGATCCGGGAAACACACGGTATAATCTGCACCTCGGTGTTGCCACTCTCCGTCAAAAACAGCATTGGAAAGGACCTGGATCTCCTCTTTGCCGAACAAGCTGACCGCAAAAGACAGCTCTGCATCCAAGCCGATCCGCTCTCCGTCCGTTTTTCCACGGCACGAAGTCACCTCTGCCGTGATCTCGCAATCGTCGGGGATCTCTTTTCCGCCGTCCAGCTCATAACGGAACGGCACCTCAAATTCCTGGGAGCTGATCTCCTCACCGTCCGTTAAAATCGCATGGAATCGGCATTTTCCGCTGAAACGGTACTTCCCTTTCTCTGCCTCGGGTGCCCCAACCGAGGCACTTCCCGCCAGATCCAACACCGTCATGCCGGGGCGGATTCCCGCTTCTTCCAAGGTCAGCGAGGTATTCAAGGACATATTTCCGTTGGCACATTTGATCACGCTTGGAAATTCCACCGCACGGTACGAATTCTCTCCCATCATTTCCGTGGAATAGAGATCCCGCGTGTAAGCAAACCTCTCTCGGCGCATCGCTTTCACTTGCAATTCCACGCCTACCTCACAAAGGATCTTTCCGTCCTCTACCGTGATCTGCATATCCGAGCAGACGCCGTTGGCGCACGCCTCACAATTCACCTCGGTTCCCTCTGCCTCAACGCTATGGGAAAAGGGGATCCGACGCAAGATGGTATAAGGCAAAGCGTTTTCGGGATCATCCTCGCGGCAACAAAGCAATTTCAGGCACACCTCGCCTTTGCAATGAACCACGCCGCTTCCTGCGTTTGCCTCGGAAACAAACACCTGTCCATCCCCACAGATCACGCGAACCGTTTCCTCTCTGTCGTCGCAAACCACCTCGTCCGCCAGTTGAATAGACTCGCTTTTTCCAACGAACACGGCAGCGTACTCGCTTTCTCCGCAAAGCCGCTCCATGGAACCGTCGTTTTCAATGGGTTCACCCAACACGCGAGTACCGTAAAGCCGCACACGGGAGCGCAAACGGCATTTCACTGACAATTTTCTTGGCGCCATCACTCTCCCAACCGTTTGCTCCGCCACCGATTCCGCATGGCAGAGAATCCCCTCCCCCGCCTCAAAATCCGACGGAATCTCCAACGGTGTGGAAAAATGATATTCTCCGCTTTGATTGGTGCAGTAAATCGCGCCGTCGTTTCCCGTATAAAGGATGCAGTAATCGATCCGTCCCGAACACTCCGCATTTCCTGCGCCAACGTATTGATCGGACGGCAAAACCGTTGCCTTCACCCGGAGCAACCGCTTCATTTCGGGCTGATAATCGGGCAGGCTGAACTCCTCGGACAGCTCCGTGATCACAGTGCGATCTCCCATGGGCGCTTGCATCCGCGCGGGCATCAATACCTCTTTTTCATATCTGTTCATATTTCAATCTCCCTCTTTTACAGATTTTGGTATATTTTATGTGGGAGAATAAAAAAATATGATTGAAAAAAGAACGAAACCAAGAAATCCCCGGTTTCGTTCTTTCATTTATATTACTTCATTTGACCGTCGGATTTTTGATCTCCGAACAAATCAATCGGTTCTGCGGGGAGCGTTTCATCCCCCTCGGTGCGGTTCTCTCCGTCCTCCCCCGATTCCGCTTTCGCAGCTTCCTCCGCGGCTTTCGCCTCGGCTTCGGCTGCTGCCTTTTCGTTATCCAATCGGCTGGCTTCTTCCTTGGCGGCGGCAATTGCCTCCAACTCCTCAACCGTCGCATCGTCCTTCATGGCAGCCGCGAACTGATCGCCGTCCATGCTCTCGTGCGTCAGCAAATACTGCGCCACGAAATGCAACCGATCAATATGCGCCTCCAGGATCCGTTTGGCGTCGGCGTAGGCGTTGACGATGATGGCTCTGATCTCGTCGTCAATGGCGGCGGCGGTCTTCTCGGAATAATCCTTACCCGAGCTGAAGTCACGTCCCAGGAACACCTCGGAGCTGGTATGCTCGGAGCCGTACAGCACCGTACCCAGCTTGTCGCTCATGCCGTAACGCGTCACCATATTCTTTGCAACCCGCGTTGCCTGCTGGATATCGTTGGACGCGCCCGTGGAGATATCGTCCATGATCAATTCCTCGGCGATCCGTCCGCCAAGACAGATGCGGATATCGTCCATCATCTCGCCCTTGGTGGACACCATCTGATCCTCTTGGGGAACACGAATGGTCACGCCGCCGGCTCTGCCCGCGGGAATGATGGTGATGTGCTTGACGGGATCGGTGTGCTTGCAATAGTAGGTAACGACCGCGTGTCCCGCCTCGTGATACGCCGTGAGCTTATTGTCCTTTTCGGTTCTCACACGCGACTTCTTCTGCGGTCCCAAAAGGATCTTCATAAAGGATCCTTCGATCTCGTCCATGCCGATCAGGCTCTTACCCTTCTTGGCGGCAAGCAACGCTGCCTCGTTCAGCAGATTGGCAAGATCCGCCCCCGTAAATCCAACGGTGGTCTGCGCCACCTTCTTGAAATCCACGCTCGCCTCCATGGGCTTCTTTCTGGCGTGTACCTTCAAAATTTCCTCTCTGCCCCTCAGATCGGGATAGTTCACCGTTACCTGACGGTCAAAGCGTCCCGGGCGCAACAACGCGGGGTCCAGAATGTCGGGGCGGTTGGTTGCCGCCATAACGATGATGCCGTCGTGGCTTCCGAAGCCGTCCATCTCCACCAGCAACTGGTTCAAGGTCTGCTCACGCTCGTCGTGTCCGCCGCCCAAGCCCGCGCCTCTGTGACGTCCGACCGCATCAATCTCGTCGATGAAAATGATGGCGGCGGGAGCCTTTCTCGCGGTTTCAAACAGATCGCGGACACGGGATGCGCCCACACCCACGTACATTTCAACGAAGTCCGAACCCGAAATGGAGAAGAACGGTACCCCTGCTTCTCCCGCAACGGCTTTGGCAAGCAAGGTCTTACCCGTACCGGGAGGGCCTACCAGCAATACGCCGTGGGGGATCCTTGCGCCCAGCTTGATAAACTTGGCGGGATCCTTGAGGAATTCCACCACCTCCACCAATTCTTCTTTTTCCTCATCCGCACCCGCAACGTCCGAAAACATCACCTTGGACGCGTTGGCTGGGGGCGTTTTCACCTTTGCTTTTCCAAAGGAATTGAATTTTCCGCCGCCCTTGCCGTTCATGGCGTTGGCGGACGCGATCCAGAATACGATCAAAAGCACGATCACGATGATCGTCGGCAAAAAGCTCACCCAAGCGGGAATCTCGGTTGCGGGCTGGGGCTCATAACGAGTGATCACGCCTGCGTTGACCTGCTCCGCGATCTTGTCACCCAGATCGTAGTAGAACTGGCTGTAATCTCTCAGCTTATAGGAAACGGTTTTCTCGGCAGTGCCGTCGCCGTCACTGTCGATCTGCAGCTTCAGCACGTTCTTGGGGGTGATCTCCACCTCCTTGACCTGCTCCTGCTCAAAATACCGCAGAATGTCATCGTACGTGTCGGCATCCTCGGTGTTTCCGTTGGAATAGAGCATGCTCCCCAACAACACGATCACACCGATCACCACCACGTAGAACAATAGTTGTTTTCCGATCCCGTTTTTCTTCATGAAATCCTCCGTACAAGTTTATTATTTTTGATAGACCGAAGGTCTTAGCACGCCAACGTAAGGCAAATGACGGTATTTTTCGTCATAATCCAAGCCGTACCCAACAACGAACACATCCGGAATGATCTTGCCAACGTAGTCCGGCTGAAAATCCACGGCGCGACGGTCCGGCTTATCCAGCAAGGTGCAGCACCGAACGCTGTTGGCTCCGCGCTCCGCCAGAAGCTCGGTCAATCGCTTCAGCGTTCTCCCGCTGTCCACGATGTCCTCAAGAATCACCACGTCCGCGCCGCTGACGTCCCGTTTCAGATCCAGATGTACTTGAATGGAGCCCGAGCTTTCCGATCCCGAACCGTATGAAGACACTTTCATAAACTCCATCACCGAGGGCATCGGAATCATGCGGATCAAATCCGAAGCAAACATCAACGAGCCCTTTAAGACGATCACGAAGATCAATTCTCTCTCGGAATCCGCATAATCTTCGGTGATCCGCTTTGCCAGCCGTTCACAGATCTCTCTCAATTCCTGTTCTTCAACCAACACCGACTGGCAATCCTTGCAAACGTCCTTCATTCTTGTAAAGTCCTTTCCTTTTCGGTTTTTTCGATTCTGACGGTAATCAAAACGGATTCCTCTTGAGGACAATCGCGCTTCACGCCGTCCGCATATCCGACGAATGGAATCCAAAGGATCTCATTCCCTCGGCAAAGCAAAGGCAATGCATCCCTCACAGCCGTGGGTACCCCCGCTTCTCGGTACAATCTTCGCACTTTTCGGTTTACACCATTTTGCTTCACGGTATCACCGTCGCGGCGAGATCTGAAATACGCGCCGTTCTCCATCGTATCTTTTATCATTATACACGAAGTTGTGTACGCATTATGAATTTTCGACACACTTTCGGATTTTTCGTAATTTTTTACGGAAACGGTCAGCTTTCCGTCACACAACGCCACGTCCCCTACCATCGCCGGAAAAGGCTCGTAGGAGGATCTCAATCGCAGATCAGGCAAGATCCGTAACCGTCCGCTTTGTAAGCAAGCACACAGATCCGCGGGCAAAGACACCGACGCACCCGATCTTCCCTGCTCCAACAACTCCTCTACCGCCGTCAGATGCACCGCCTCCAACGTTTTCGGAAGCATCATGCCGATGACGCGGCGGCGAATTGCGGGATGCAGCGTCCGCAACTCCTCGGAGGATACTCCGCCCTCACGCCGTTGCGCTTCCAAAAATCTCTTGGCTTCGCCGTTGAGATACTCCAGATCGTCGGACAAGAACCGCGTCATGCGGTAAACGCTGTTTTGCGGGTTGGCAACGCAAGCCTCCAAAGCGGGGATCGCCTCCAACCGAATTCGGTTGCGGCTGCAATCCGCTTTCGCGTTGGTGCTGTCTGTGACGAACTCCAACCCCTCGATTTTGCAAAATTCTAAAATCTCACGTCTGGAATAGCGAAGCATGGGGCGAACCAACACTCCGTCGGCAAATTTCCGAACGGGCGGAATTCCAACCAATCCGTGCAGTCCCGTCCCTCTGCATAAGCGAAACAGAACCGTTTCCAAATTGTCGTCCCCATGGTGCGCGGTCACCAGAATCGGCAGGCCGCGCTCCCTCATGAGCTTCTCAAAATAGGCGTACCGCACTTCTCTTGCTTCCAGCTCCAAGCTCCGCTTGTTTTGCTCCGCCAACGCGGGAACGTCCGCGTCCATCCGATGGTATTTCCATCCGTACTTCTCTGCCAATCCTCGGCAAAATTCGGCGTCGCGTTCCGCCTCCGCCCCTCGGATCCCGTGATTGACGTGAGCAACCTCCACCGCAAATCCGTCCCGACGGGCAAACGCGGACATCACGTGCAGCAGCACGCGGGAATCCGCCCCCCCCGACAGTGCCAAAAGAACACCCGACGTCGGCTCCGTTCCCGCCAATCTCCACGGCGGAAGCATTTCCCAAAGAGGATGCCGTTTATTCACTGCTCGCCCCGATCGTCCTCAATGGTGAGGAATTTGGTGAACTGTCCGTTCCAGCCCATGTTCACGGTACCCGTGGAGCCGTGACGGTTCTTTGCGATGATCACTTCTGCAATACTGGTATTCTGGTCGGTTGCTTCACCCGACTTATAGTATTCGCTTCGGTACAGGAAAATAACCGTATCCGCATCCTGCTCGATGGCTCCCGAATCACGAAGATCCGAAAGCATGGGCTTTTTGTCGGTTCTGGACTCCGGTCCACGGGAAAGCTGAGCGCAGCAAACCACGGGAACCATCAGCTCCTTTGCCATGATCTTGAGCGATCTGGAGATCTCCGAAACTTCTTGCACGCGGTTATCGTTGTGACGGTCACCCTGCATCAAGCCAAGATAGTCGATGACCACCATGCCCAAATTCTGAACGCGGCGTAATTTCGCTTTCATGGCGGTCACGGTCATACCCGAAGTATCGTCAATGAGAATATCACAGCCCGAAAGCTCTCCCGACGCCACCGCCAGATGCTCCCAATCCTCGGGCGTCAAGTCGCCCGTGCGGAGCGCATAGCTGTTCACCAGCGCCTCACTGGCAAGCACGCGGTTCACCAGCTGTTCCGCTGACATTTCCAAGGAGAAGATACAAACGGCTTTTCCCGTTTGCTTTGCCACGTTGGTGGCGATATTCAGCGCAAAGGACGTCTTACCCATACCGGGGCGTGCGCCCACCAACACCAAGTCGCTTTTTCCCATGCCCGCCAACACGCGGTCAAGGGCGGAAAATCCCGTCTTGGTTCCTTGCGTTGCCTCCGCATTGGTGCGAAGCTCCTGCAAATGAGAGTACACGTCCTGCAATACCTCGCGGATATGACGGAAATTTTTGGTGTCCCGTCCTTGGGCAATGTTGAAGATCAGCGACTCCGCATGATCCAGAATAGAAGCAACATCCTCTTGCTCGGAGTAAGCGCTCTCGGAGATCTCTCCGCTGGCGGCGATCAACTGCCGCAAAACGCTTTTTTCCTTGACGATACGCGCGTAGTCCTTGATATTCAGCGCATCGGGAACCGCTTCGGTCAAGGTTCGGATGTAATCCTCTCCACCCGATTTGTCGTAAACGCCCTTGGTGACCAGCATATCGATCAGCGTGACCACGTCGATCTCACGGTTTGCCAGAAACAGCTCCTGCATGGCAAGATAGATCTGCTTATGCTCTCCAAGGTAAAAATCGTCGCCGTTGATCAGCGCCGCAACCTCGTTGAGGGATACGGGATCAATGAGAACCGCACCCAGAAGCGATTGCTCGGCAGGCATGGAAAACGGCAATTTTCGAATCAGCTCGTCCATCTTACGCCTCGCACACCTTTAAGGTGATCTTTCCCGTCACCTCTGTATAAAGCTTCACTTCCAAATGATAGGTCCCGTAGGACTTGATGGGCTCGCTGACGGTGATCTTTCGCTTATCAATATTGATCCCATACTCCTTTTGCAACCGCTCGGATACGTCCTTTGCGGTCACGGAGCCGTAAAGTCTGCCGTCGGTTCCTCCGGGGGCAGGCATATTCACGGTCAGCGTTTTCAAACGCTCCGCCAGCTCCTGCGCCTCCTTTTTCTCCACCGCGATGCGGTGCAAACGGGCCTCCTCTTTTACCTTCACGTCATTCAGGGATTGGGCGTCCGCAGGCTTCGCCAGCTTACGGGGGATCAGAAAATTCTTTCCGTATCCGTCCGAAACCTCGATCACGTCGTTCTTCTTTCCCTGTCCCTTTACGTCTGCCAATAAAATCACTTTCATGTCTTTGTCCTCTTTTCTGTGTTATCGTTCGCTCAAGGTTTTCCGTTCTTGCCGTAATCGTGATCCAGATATTCGTCAATGGCAGCCTTGAGCTGTTGGGACGCCGCCTCCAAAGAAGTGTGCGTCAATTGCGCCCCCGCCATATCGAAATGTCCGCCGCCCCCCAAACGCTGCATGATCAACTGCACGTTGATCTTATCGTGGGATCGGGCGGAGATATTGACGGTGTTTTCCGCGTGAAGCAGTGCGAAGGACGCCTCGATACCGTCAATGGTCATCAGCTTATCCGCCGCCTTTGCCACTGCCACCGAATCGCTCTCGGTGGCGGCGTGATCCACGCTCAACCAAGTCAGCGCGATCTTATCCCGATAGGTTCTGGTACGGCTGTCAATATCGCAAGCCGTAAACAGATTGCTCATGGACTCGGTAAAGAGTCTGCGCGCCACGTTGGTGTGCGCCCCCCGCTCGTACAGATAATGCACCGCCGCAAAGGTCTGCATCTCCGCGCCCTGCGTAAAGTTTTTGGTATCCAGCATCAAGCCCGACAGCATCAGCGTCGCTTCCTCCTTCAGAAGCGCGTCGTGATAGGGGCTCAACTGCAGCATTTCACTGACCAATTCGCTTGCCGCCGCAACCCCCGGACGGATATAGGTCATCAGCGGTTTGAATTCGTAGAGCTGATCGGGGCGTCTGTGGTGGTCGATGATCACCACGTTCTGCACGCATTTCAGCAATTTCGGACACTCGGTTTGGAACACGTTGCTCACGTCGGTCATAATCAGAAGCGTATCCGCACGGACTGCATCCAGCCCCGTTTCTCCGCTGATAAACATGGTGCGGTATTCGGGCAGATTTGCCAGAATATCGTAGCAGTTTCTGAAGTTGGCGTGTTCCCGGTTGATCACGATCCGAATGTGGGAGCTATCCCCCCCTCGGGCACAGATAGCAAGCCTTGCAAGCCCCACGCAGGAGCCGATGGAATCGTAGTCGGGAGCGCGGTGTCCCATGATCAGAACATTCCCTGCTTCTCGCATCAGCTGACACAAATGCTGGGAATTGACTCTGGAAGTAATGGTGGTGGAGCCCGACATGGTATTCACCCGTCCGCCGTAAGAGGTCACGCTCTTTCCGTCGTTGACGGCTGCCTGGTCACCGCCCTTTTGCAGGGCAATATCCAAAGCGTCACTGGCGGCGCGCTCCTTATCCTCGAAGTTGCCTTCCACGGCTCCCACGCCCATGGAAATGGTGACGGGATAGCTGTTGTCCCCCAGCTTTACGGTTCGCACCGTTTCCAAAATGCGGAATTTATTGCTAATACATTCGTCCAACGCGGCTCGGTTGAACACCAACAGATATTTCTCTCGCTCGTACTCTCGGATCATGCCGCCGAATCCCGCCGCCCAATCCTTGAGGATGGTTTCGATCTCGCTGACCGCCGTTCGGTAGCTGACGCGAACGTACTGCGCCAATTCCTGCAAGCTGTCGATAACGACGTACGCTACCACAGGCTCGTCGTCGTACTGCTTCTTTCGCAGGTTCAACAGATCGGTCACGTCGTTGAACACCACGAAATAATAATCCTTACCTCTGGAGCGCATGGTATAGCACCGCAGGTCGTATTTCCGCCCTTGGATCTCGGTGATCATGGGACGGGTGTTGTCGATGGGAACGCCGTCCTCGTTGTAGGTCACGTCCCGCACCTGCATCCCCGTTTGAGCGTACCCGATGATCTCCTTCATGGATACGGTGCAAAAGCTGCTCAACGCCACGTTGCAAAGCGGCGAGCGGAACTGCAAAATGTCCTGCAACGCGCCATTGACGATCTTCACCGTTCCGTCCGCGCTGACGATGGCGTAAGGCACGTCCACCACGTAACGGAACATATCGCTAATCTCGGTTGCCATCAGCTCCGCCGTTTCATTGGCATCACTGATCCTGCGGTATCGCGCAAGATACGCGGTCAGCAAGCCGCCTCCCGACAGCAAATACACCGCCAACATTCCAACGGCGTAGTACAGCAGATGCTCCCACGGGATCAGACCGTATTCGCCCAAAAAAGCCAATCCTGCCAGCAACGCCATCAGGAAGAATCCGATGACGGCGCACAGGATCATGGGCATCTTCATATCCACGCGAGCGCCGTTTATTTTATTTTTTCGCATTCTCGAAAGCTCCTTCCTTTGAGATCCTTTCTATCGGTCACGGAGTACCCGATCCGCCTCCGTTCATTTTCTTCTTCATGGCACGGTGGATCTCCTGCATGATCCGCATATACGCGCCGAAAAACGCGATCAGATACAGCATCCCCGACGTGGCGCAACAAAGCATGACGATCAGAAGCAATGCAACCACTCTCCCTGACGCCGCTCCTCTGGAACCAAACTGCTGTTTGAAGGCGCGCAGTCCCAAAAGCAACATTCCAGGCAACAAGATCAGGCAAAGGTTACTTGCCACCATCGTCAGGAATCCGATGCCGTCCACCGCCAACACGGATAGGAACAGCGACACCGCATACAAGATCGCAGATGGCAGACTCATGGTGAAAAATTCGGATTCAGGTGTGACCACCGCCGCCATCCCATTGGTGGTATAGGACGCATTGAGCAATCTTTGCGCCAAATACGCGGGGATGGAGCAACACAAAAACAGGATCGCGGGCAGCATCTGAAACACGGTATCCATGGAACGGCGGATCACACCGTCGCTCATCAGCTCCGAAAAAGAGGTCTTGAGCGTTTCCATAGTCGCCAGAGCTTCCTCGGTCAGTTCTCCCGAGGCGATCCGCTCCTCGATCATGGAGATCAGCTCCCCACGGGACGCGATCTGCGCTTGAACGAAATTTTCCTTCCAAGTATCCAGAAGCGAGCGAAGCAGGTTGGGACCTAACGAGCCGTAAGTACGCCAGATCCACAGTGCGATCAACACGGCAACGGCTCCCAACGATCCGCCGATGCAATAGCAGATCACCGTGGTACAGCCCTCGCCCATATGGGTGGACACCGACAGCAAAAGCACTGCGGGCAGCAAAGCCAACGACGTGGCGGCGATCAGCCAATCTCCCGTGACGGCGTACGCCGCAACGCCACCGATCACGGACAAGCTCGGAAGCACCCAGAACCGTTTCGACACGGTTTGAAAATACGCGCCCGCACTGCATCCTACGCACATCGACGCAAGAATGGCTCCGACGGCGGGATAATACAGCGTTTCCAGGGGCAACAGCACACCGGGCAAGAACGCACCCAAAAGGGATACAGCGATCACCAAGCCCATCAGTGCCCGCGAACGTCTGGTGAAAAAATATCCCCCCGCGATCAGCAGGCTCCATCCGACGATGGCAACCGTTTCATCGATCAACGAAAACGGGATCACAACACTCGCCAGCAAAAACAAAACTGCGGCAAGGATCTCCGAGCCCCGAGCCGGGGTTGGAAGCGCCGAGGGCTGTTTCCACGGGTTCGTGGGCTCCGAAAACGAAGATTCCGAAGTATGATTCATGAATGATCCTCCTTCAAGGCACAGTTTCCACTGTGCGATTATAACAGTATAACATATTTTTTCGCATTTGTAAACACTTCCATATATAATTTTATAATTTTTTTGCATTTTTCCGATGCTTGGCACACTTGGCACGACTCGTCAGGGTATGGCACGAACGTCTATGCTACAATATGGTCGCACGGAAACAAAGAATCGAGGTGATCGTCATTGCAAACTTGAAAAAATCCGTTTCTCTGGAAGAAATTACTGAAAAAGGTCAACTTCAAAAGTATCTGAACCGATATTTGAAGAGCTGCAGACCATCCCCCGAAGCGGATCCCAAAAAGGAGCTTGGAAAATTTCCCAACCTTGCGGGATTCTGCCGATGGCTTGGCTGCGGCATCTCCGAAGCGGATTCTCTGCGGATCTCTCACCCCAAAGAAGCCGACTGGCTCAACGCCGTGATGGAAGACGAGGCATTCAACGGAAGCGCCCGTCTTTCCCCCACTCTGCTCTCCGCTTATCTGAAGCGCAGGCTGGGATATGCGGACAAGAGTGAAGCGGTTTCGGGTGCCGATTGCGGAGAGATGCGAGTGATCTTTGAGCATGACATTTCAGAGGATGGCGCATGAAACCGTCCCCTGAAAAGATCCTGCGGATCAAAGGATCCCCCAACCAACGGCAAAAGAAATTTTTCGCATCCCGTGCCCGTTATACCGCTTACGGCGGAGCGCGGGGCGGCGGAAAATCCTGGGCGCTTCGCCGCAAGCTGACCGCCCTCTGCCTTCATTATCCGGGAATCCGCTGTCTTTTGGTTCGGCGCTCCTACGCCGAACTCAAAGCCAACCACGTTCGCCCCATCCTGCAAGAATACCGCGATCTGGTGCAATATCGGGAGACCGACAAGATCCTCTCTTTCCCCAACGGCAGCTTTATTGCCCTGGGATATTGCTCCTCCAATCGGGACGTTCTTCGCTACCAGGGTCAGGAATACGACATCATCGCCATCGACGAGGCAACGCAATTGAGCGAATATCAATTTTCTGTTTTTAAGGCCTGTCTGCGAGGCACTGACGCCTTTCCGCGTCGGATGTATCTGACCTGCAACCCCGGTGGCGTTGGACACGCTTGGGTGAAGCGCCTGTTCGTGGATCGGATCTATCGCGGAGATGAAAACCCGGACGACTATCTGTTTATCCCTGCCCAGGTATACGACAATCCCGTACTGCTGTCGGCAGATCCCGATTACGTTCGTCAATTGGAATCACTCCCCGAAAAGCTCCGTGACGCCTGGCTTCACGGGCGCTGGGATGTGTTTGAAGGACAGTTTTTTCCGGAATTTCAAGAGGAGCTCCACGTTTGCGAACCATCCGAGATCCCCCAAAATCTGCGAAAATTCGCCGCGCTGGACTATGGATTCGATATGCTGGCGGTTCTGCTCCTGGGGGCAGATCGGGAAGGCGCGCTCTACGTGATCGGAGAGTACTGCTCCCCCGAGCTGACCTTGCGGCAAGCCGCGGAACGGGTGGCGGAGCTATGCCAAGGGCATCGGGTGGAGTATCTCACGGCTTCCCCTGACCTTTGGAACCGCCGTCAGGACACGGGACGCAGTGGGTTTGAGATCATGCAAGCCACCCCAGGGATGCCCCCCATGTGCGCCGCCGACAACCGACGGATCCCCGGCTGGCGGATCCTGCGGGAGTATCTCACGCCCTGCGACGGCTCGGCTCGGCTGAAGATCAGCCGTCGGTGCCACACCTTGATCCGCTCGCTTCCCGCTCTGCTTTGTTCCTCGGAGCACCCCGAGGACGCATCCGGTCAGCCCCACGCAGTCACCCACGCCCCCGAGGCACTGCGCTACGCTGTGATGAGCAGATTCGGAAATGACCAAACCCATGAGCTTCCCGACAGAAATTTCCGCTTTCTGTCCACTAAAAAAGGGAATCCTTTGCTTTCTTGATTCTTTGGCTCCGTGCATTTATCAATGCTCAAGAAAGGAGTTTTTTAACGTTCCATGGCAATTATGAACCCAAAAACAGCCCTTGAAAAAGAAACCGTTTCAAGCTTTGGCGGAATCAGCGATCATGCGGGGCTTACCTCGGGCAGTGCCTTTGATATGCGGAATTTTCAGATCCTGCCCGACGGTTCTTTGGAAAAAAGGTGCGGTTTTTTCAAACGGTATTCCTTCGGCGTCCCCATTCGGGCACTGTGGGAAGGGACGGTTTCGGGTGACACGTATCTCTTCGTAGTGGCAGGAGATCAGATCTACCGTCAAGGTCCCAACGACAGCTTCCCCACAGCCGTTTATATGCTGACCACCTCGGAAGGAAACGTCAACTTTGCCTTTTACCGCGAGAACCTCTACCTGCTGGACGGAAAATCCCTGCTTATTTTCCGAACGTCCACCGAAACCTTCTCCATTGCGGAAGGCTACGTCCCGCTCTACGGCTACAATTGGCATCCCACCCAATTGGGAGAGATCCGAGAACCTCTGAATCTGATCCAAAGCCGCATCCGAATTCACTATCTCAACACCAACGGCAGCACCACCTTTCAGCTTCCCTTTACCTGCGAAAAGATCAACAGCATGATGGTAAACGGCGAATCCACCAATCTGTATTCCTTCACTCCCTACACCTCCACCTTTACCATTCCCGCCTCTCTGGCAGGCGTTGGAACCGTGGAAGTGACGGTGACGTTGGATCCCGTCTTCAACAGACGAAGCACCGTTTTGCAAGCATCCGAGGCTGCTGTCTTTTCCACCACCCGCCGTCAAACCATGATGACCTTTGGTGGAAGCCAAGGCTATCTGGTCTACCGCTCGTCACCCGTCACAGACGAGATGCTCCGTGAATGTTTGATCCCCTGTCCCGATGCAGATCCGCTCTATTTTCAAAAGGACACTGCCATCACGGTGGGCAGCTCCCAGCACCCCGTTCTGGCGCTTTGTCAATCCGATGAGCAAATGCTGGTATTCAACGACGAGAACGTCTGGGGGATCCGTTATTCTGCCGACAGCAACGATCCCGAAGTTCTTCCCATTCGCGCAGCGTTGGGTTGTTCTTCCAAAAACGGCGTGCTTCCATGCGGAGAATTTCTTGCAACGGTCAGCGACGGCGGCATCCTTCGGATGGATATTCGGGGCGACAACCTGGATATTTGCGAAACGTCACCGCTCTCCCGCTCCATCGAACGGCGATTGGATCCAGCTCTCCTCAAGGGCGCGATCCTGTTCCGCCACAAATTTAAAAACCAATTGTGGGTAAGAGATCCCAAAGAAGACTCGGGGCTGACTTGGATCTACGACGCGGATCGCCTGCTTTGGTTCTGCTACGACGGTATCCGAGCCAACCGATTCTATGAAGTGGGCGGTAAGATCGCCTTTTCCACCGAAAGCGGAGATATTTGCTTTTTTGACGAGAATCTGGACAACGATGACGGAGCGCCTTTTTCCGCCTTCTACCAAAGCCATTATCTGGGATTCTCTCAACCCGAATTCACCAAACGCTCGGTTCGCCTTTCAGTTTGCGCCAAAACACACGAGGGAGCACTGACCGCAGAAGTGATCACCGAACGGGGCAGCAAAAGCTTCGTTCTGCGAAAAGACACGGGGGACGTCCCTGCGTTTTTTGACCGACGGCTGGCAAAGGGGCGGTTCCGTTTTCTGCAATTTCGGCTCTCCGCATCCGACGCGGCACGTTGCAGGATCTACTCTATTTCCATCGCCGCAAACAATTAAATCTTAAGGAGGTCAACTCTGCATGAAAACAGAGCAACTAACCGAAGCCTGGCGGCTCTACGAAGTCGGCAAGGCATACAAACGGCGGATCGGACTTTACGAAACGGTTCGCCAAAACGAAAAATTTTACCGTGGGGAGCAGTGGAAAGCCTCCGATGACGGTCTGCCAAGACCCGTGTTCAATCTGGTTCGCAGGATCACCGATTTTCTGGTCGGCTCCGTGGCTCCCGACAACCCGTCTATCCACTATACCGACGACCGTCTTCCCTTTTTGGACGTATCCTCGGTGCGTGAACGCGTGATCGAAGGGATCACCTTGCTCAACAAGAACGCGGAATACCGTTGGACGCAAAACCGCATGGGCGAGCTTTCGCAGCGGGCTTTGCTTTCCGCCGCCATTTCGGGGGACGGCGTGTTCTACTGCTGGTGGGACGACTCCTGCGACTGCGGTCAGCCCTTTTGCGGGGACATCAAGACCGATCTGGTTCCCAACGTCAACGTCTTCCCCGCAGACCCCCAATGCGCCGACGTTCAGTCCCAAGACTATATCCTACTCTCGGGACGGGGCACACTGGAAGCCATCCGTTCCGAAGCGATTGAAGCGGGTATGAGTCCCGAAGAAGCGGAAAAGATCCAACCGGATCGGGACCTGGATTCATCGGACGGAGAAATTTTCGTGGAAGGAAGTGTCCCCAAGGTCACCTACCTCATCCGCTTTTTCCGTGAGAACGGCGAGGTGGTGTTTGAGAAAAGCACCCGTACCCATTTGATCAAGCGCTCACAGACGGGATTGCGCTATTATCCTCTGGCTTACTTCAACTGGTACCCCGCTTCCAACTCCTTCCACGGGACTTCCCCCATTTCCGAAATGCTTCCCAATCAGAAGTACGTGAATTCCGCTTACGCCATGATCATGAAGCACATGAGCGACACGGCGTTTTCCAAGATCATCTACGACAAATCCCGCATCCCCGAATGGTCAAACGAAGTAGGCGAGGCAATTGCGGCCATGGGCGGCGGCAACGTGGGAGATGCAGTCGCCGTGGTTGGAGTCGGTCAACTTCAAGAGGGATATCTGGATCTCATCGACAGCGTCATTGAGAACACCAAGAGCATGATGAGCGCCACCGACTCGGCGTTGGGGGATGAAAAAGCCAACAACACCAGCGCAATTCTGGCACTTCAGCAAGCATCCCGTGTGGCGTATCGGCAAGTTCAATCCCGTTTTGAGCGCTGCATCGGAGAATTGGCGTCCATCTGGGCAGATATGCTCTGCACCTACTCCCATCCCGAACGAATGCTTCCTATGGAAGAAAACGGCGAGATACGCGCTCACCGCGTGGACTACAAATTACTTCGACGCGAACTGCTTCACGCCACCGCGGAAGCCAAAGGGACCTCGCAATTCACCCCCGCAGCCACGGTTTCTCTGCTGGATCATCTGCTGGATCGGGGACATCTGGGAATCAAGGAATACATTAAGCATCTGCCCAACGGCTGTGTGGAAGACAAAAACGCACTGCTGGAAAGCGTTACGGAGAAAGGAGAGAACGAAAATGTATGAACAGGATGAAACAATGGCAAATCCGCCTGAAATGGTTCATGAGGATGCTTCGGAAAAAGCGCCGATGGAATCGGAAGGATCTTCCTCCGCAGAAGAAAGCGGAACGGAAGCAACGGAGAGCGGCGCTCCTTCGGTTGATCCTCCGTCTGCTTCCCAATCTGCTGATCCTGCTCCCCAAGATCTGGAGCTGGATCAAAAAAATGATTCAGAGCTGGAATCCCTCCGGCAAGAGCTGAATCTGCTCCGCGCCCAACTGGACGGGCAATCACGGGCAATGCAAAAGATCGGCTTGGAGTACGCGGAATTCTGCGATCTCTATCCCAATAAATCCCCGGACGATCTTCCGGATGAGGTTTGGGAAAGCGTTCGGAACGGTATTCCCCTCTCCGCAGCCTTCGCTTTGGCTGAACGGAGAAGAACCCGCACCGAGGAAAAGGCTCGCAATCTGAATTTGGAAAACCGACAACGCTCGGCAGGGGCGTTGGGACGGGGTACGTCGGGATATCTTTCTGCCGACGAGGTTCGGGCAATGTCCCAAGCGGAAGTCCGCGCCAATTATCAAACCATTCTGCTCTCTATGCAAAAATGGCATTAAACCGCTTTTCTTTCATTTCTGCATGTAAATTTTATCTATTTTCAAAATAAAATCAATTCTTATTCTAAAAAGAGAAAGGAAAATCATTATGGCTATTACTAATTTTATTCCCACCGTTTGGAGCGAAAGCTTGCTCCGCGCCCTTGACAAAACCTACGTTGGCGTTGCGAACTGCAACCGTGAGTTTGAGGGGGATATTCGTGAAAAGGGGGACAAGGTCAGAATTTGCGGTCTGGAATCCGTTAAGATCGGAAACTACACCAAAAATGAAAACCTTCAAGCTCCCGAGATCCTTTCCGACACCTGTACGGAGCTTGCCATCGACCAGGCAAAGTATTTCAATTTCCAGATCGACGACGTGGATCTGGCGCAGTGCAATCCCCGTTTGATGGAGTTGGCTGTCCAGAATGCTGCAAGGGCACTGGCAAATGTGGCGGAAAGTCACGTTTACTCCCTCAACACCGAGGCTTCCAACTACATTGAGAACCTGACGCCCACCACCGATAACATCATCAACACCCTCATTGACGCCCGCACCATGCTGCTCAAGGAGAACGTGATGGATCCCTCCGATATCGTGATCGAGGTTTCTCCCGAAGTGGCAGGGTTGATCCTGAAAGCCAAGGTTGCTCTCTCCACCGACAACACCGATGCGTTGGAAAACGGCTGCATCGGCAATATCGGCGGCTGCAAGATCTTCGTTTCCTCCAACATTCCTTCTTACGAGGATGATACCGCAATGGTTTCTCAATGCGTTGCACGTACCCGCAGAGCCGTTGCCTTCGCGGAGCAGCTTTCCGAGATCGAGGCGTACCGCCCAGAGCTTCGCTTTGCTGACGCGATGAAGGGACTTCACCTCTACGGCGCAAAAGTGGTTTACCCCAACGAAATGGTTCTGATGAACATTGCGTTGCCCGAACTCGCCTGATCGGAGGTGAATTCGCTTGACCAATCAAGAAATTTATGATTCAGCCCTTCGCTTGGCAAGCGAAGTACCGGATCCCGATGCCAACGAAGATTACGAGGACCGCGCCCCCTATCTAATCGCCGCCGTTTGCCATCGCTACGCCGCCCTGGACGTTCTTTACCGACAGGCGCATGGGATGGACGAGCAAAAGATTTTGGACATCAACTGTTTTCCGTTTCCCACGCTGTTCCCTCTTTGCACGGTGTTCGCTGCCGCCGTTTCCTCGGCGGTGGCGGGTATGCTGGTACTGCAAGAAAATGAAAAAATGAGCGAACGGCTATTGAAAACGGCAGACGACATGGTGGATGAGATCCAACGGTCGCTTCCTTACAAAAAGGAGAAGATCCTCTCGCATTACGTCTTCTGACAGCATAAAACAAATGGGGGCTGCGTCGATGACGCAGCCCCTGCAGACTATAGACAAAGCAACTTCAAAAAAGCAATATTACAAAGAACACAATCCCTCGGTCACCCAAGGGTGACAGCTCCCTTTACACAAGGGAGCCTTATAAGTTGCTCTGCCTTGAAAATGGCTACTTTTTCATGTGCGGATTGTCCCCCAAAAAGCCTCCCTCCGAGAGGGAGGCTCATAAAAGTGCAACGATCGAGCGTTCTGCTATTTTTGTTTTGAAAAATATACTTTGTCAGTACGTTGAGGGGCTGCGCTATTAGCGCAGCCCCTCAACGTACTGACATGATTTTTATTTGTTTTCAAGCCGTCGTAGCGCTTCCTTGATCTGGTCAAGTCCATAGCCGTACCGATAGAGTGACGCGATCATACGGTTTCGCTCGTCCTTATCCTTCGGACAGCCGCCGTAGTGCTTTTGGATCAGCCGCACGCAGTGGTCGGGGAAATCCACTTGTCCCAAAACAGAGGGCAGCTCCTCAAGCACCGCTTTGTCAAAACCCCGATTCCACAAATGCCCCCGGATCCTTCCGGCACCCCAATGCTTCTTCAAGCATTTTTCCACTTCTCGGAGCATATCTTCCCTCTCGTCGATCAGCCCGACAGACTCCAGATGGTTTGCGGCGGCGCTTGCTTCCTCTTTGGTGTACCCGTGGCGCATGATCTTTTGCGTCAAGGTGTGAACCGAATTGGCACCGTAGGACAACAGGTTTTCTCCGCAACTCACTGCTTGGCAAAAGCGGGACGCCGACTCCAATCGGTCAAAATCTTCCTCGGTCAGTTCTCCCTTTTTTACGTTCAATTGGCAGTACTTCCCCGCCGTCAGCAAAAAGCACCGATTCTCGCAACGTTCTCCGCTCTCCACCGAAACCGATACCGCGATCTGCGAACCGTTATTTCTCGCTTGGATGGAACGGACGTACAGCTTCAACTCTCCGCCGTTTTGTGCTATGCCCGTCAAGGATCAGTCATCCTCTCCGTCTGCCAGACGCAGATCAAAATCATCGTCGTCATCCACTTCAAATTCCTGATCAGTCACCAGATCGGCGTCCTGACTCTTGGCGCGCACCTTTTCTTCGATCTCTGCCAAAAATTCGGGATTGGCTTCCAACAGCTTCCGCACGTTCTCCTTACCCTGACCGATCCGCTCACCGTTATAGGAGAACCAAGAACCGCTTTTCTGGATCACGTCCAAAAGGATGGCAAAGTCCAGCACCTCGCCAGAACGGGAGATGCCCTTACCGTAGAGAATATCAAATTCCGCCACGCGGAACGGGGGGGCAACCTTGTTTTTCACGATCTTGCACTTCACGTGGTTTCCGTAAATATCGTTTCCGTCCTTGAGCTGCTCGCTCTTGCGGATGTCGATCCGCACCGACGCGAAGAATTTCAGCGCACGTCCGCCGGGGGTGGTTTCGGGATTACCGTAGACTACGCCAACCTTTTCTCTGATCTGGTTGATGAAGATCACCACGCAGTTGCTCTTGGAGATCACCCCCGACAGCTTCCGCATTGCCTGGGACATCATTCTTGCCTGAACGCCCACCATGGATTGTCCCATATCGCCCTCGATCTCCTGTCTGGGCACCAAAGCCGCCACCGAGTCCACCACGATAGCGTCCACCGCGCCCGAACGCGCCAGCGCCTCGCAGATCTCCAGCGCGTCCTCCCCGCAATCGGGCTGGGAAACCAACAGATTATCAATATCCACTCCCAGCGCCTTGGAGTAAACGGGATCCAGTGCGTGCTCGGCGTCAATGAACGCAGCGGTTCCGCCTGCCTTCTGTACCTCTGCCATAATATGAAGTGCGACGGTGGTCTTACCCGACGATTCCGGCCCGAAGATCTCCACGATTCTTCCCTTCGGCACGCCGCCGATGCCCAACGCCAAGTCTAAGGACAACGATCCCGTATGGACGGCCTGCACCTCCATATGACGGTTTTCTCCCAGCTTCATAATAGAGCCTGCCCCAAAATCTCGCTCAATCTGGGACATAGCAGTGGCAAGAGCCTTCTTTTTGCCTTCTGCGTCCAGATCGGTTGGAACGGGGTTTTTCATTGCTTTTTTGGTTGCTGCCATGATGATTGTTTCCTTTCTCTGACGGTATTGCCGTATTCATTGGTATTATCATAGCACATTTTTTCCGCTTTGTCAATAGGTTTTTAAAAATATTTAGTTCTCAAATCGGAAATTTAAAAAAGCCTTCTTTCTTTTTTTGCTCTTTTTAATCTTTGTTTTTTTCTTGTTTCGGAAATAATTAAGCAGTCAAAAATAGATTGAAATTTGTTTTTTTCAGAAAATTGTGTTTTCCCCCTTGCAATTCAACTCGGTTGGTGATATAATATAAGATAGGTAGTTATACCGTTTTGATAGTGCTTCATGAAAGGATCACGGATATGACAAACGACGAAAAGAAACAACCATCGGTTCCTGCCGATTCCAATTCCCGCGAGGCGAATGCAAGTGAAGCTTCCGCTCCCAAGAAAGCGGAAGCAAAGGCACGAGCCTCACACCCCAAAGACAAGCCGTCCGGCGGAGCGTCGGGAGCTTCTCCCGCAAAAGCAAAAAAGGCAACCGACTCGGACTACGTTCACAGCTCCACGGCAGAGGATCCCTCTAAAAAAGGCAACAAATCCTCTCAAAAGGACAGTACCCAAAAGCAAACCAAGAATGCGGATTCCAAACAACTTTCCGCAAATATGCCATCCTCAAGACCTGCCCATCGGGTGATCCCCTATTTGTTGTTTGGTCTGGCTGCCTTTTTGGGGATTTGCATGATCCTGAATCTGTTCTGCAATCTCAATAATCAGTGCGCCGACAATCCCTCTGCACATCTCTTGGGGAGCGTTGGTTACTGGATCTGCTACCTGCTGTTCGGGCTGTTCGGCGGCGCCGCCTTCCTGATTCCCATGCTCATAGTGAATATGGCGATCTACTGGAAGGACTTTCTTGACAATAAACTGACCCTTGAAAAATCGCTTGTGTCCTTTTTGTTGCTTCTCTTTTTCGGCGCGTTTATTCATTCCTTCAGTTTCATTCATCTCCCCGAGGATCAATGGCGCAGAAGCGCCGCCGAGCTGATGCGGCTTGGCGCGGAGCTTCGGGGCGGCGGAGTGATCGGCGGCGGCTTCGGATATTTCCTCGCGAGATACATGAATTATCTCGGCGCGCTGATTCTCGGATTCTTCCTCACCCTTTTGACCGTCTTCTTCTTTTTGGGCTTATCTCCGAGCCACCTGTTCCAAAAGATACGCGGATTCGCAAAAGCCAAGAGAAATAAAAAAATGATAAGAGAAGCCATGGGCGCATCCAAACAGGCGTCCGAGCACGCCCAAGAAGCGGAAACCAACGGCAGCTGCTCCGATAAAAAGAATAAGCCCCGCAGAAAAGAAAAAGCGGAAAAGCATTTACCCACGGACGGGATCTCCGAGGAGGATGATCTGGCTCCCATGCCCATGCCCGTGCTGGACGCTTCGGACGACACCCCCGTGAACAATCTCTACGTTCCTGCCGATATCGGCAAGACCATGCGTCCCGGCGTTCCCATGCGTCCGAACCCCTCTGCCCCATCGGCAAACGGTCGCGCACCGTCCCCTGCCGCCTCGGCTCCGTCAACCAACCGTACGGCGCAGCAGACTCCGCGCGGGGATTCTATGGAATCGGTGTTTCCTCGCTCTCCCATGGACGCAAAGAACGCGAAGCGTCCTCAAAAAAGCGATCAGAATTTTGAACTGGGCAATATTTTCGTTGATTTGGACGACACCAATCGGAAGCGCGTCAAAACCCACGCGCCCCTGCCCCCCGAGGCGCCGATCCCGTCCTCGGGGAACGCGCCCCGCCGTGCGCCCGTCGGTTCCGAAGTATCGGGCACTCGTCCCATGCAGACGACGAACAACAGCACACCCATAGGACAGCGGACAGCGGCTCGTCCCGTCAACCCAAGCGCGGGCAATTCCCGCCCCGCATCCCCCAACGGACGCCCAGCCATTACGGTGCGCCCTGCCACGGCACCTGCGGGAATCACCCCTTCTGCCAACGCGCCCACAACCCCAAGAAACGGACAAAAGCCCGTTTTCCGTCCGTCCGAAAAAGCCTCCAACACTGAATACGGATTGAGCAATGAGGAATTTGAGAAGCGGGAAGCAGGCGCCCAAGCCATTGCGAAAGCCACCGTGAATTCCGCGGCAAAAGGTGAAAAAGCATCGGCAAAAGCAACCGTTTCCGACGGCAAAAAAACGGCGTCCACTCCCAAAAAGCCCGACGGCGCGGACAAAAAAGCCGCTCCCCCATCGGATCCCGTCAATAAGCCCTATATCTTCCCCCCCATTTCCTATCTGCATCCCAGCGAGCCCATGACGGCGGAAAACCATTCCGAGATCAGGACCAACATGGAGAAGCTTTACGCCACCCTCAACGATTTTAACGTGCGGATCAACGAGATCACCTACTCCTGCGGTCCTACGGTTACGCGGTACGAGATCTATCCCTCTGCGGGCGTGCGCGTGCGTACCATCACCAATCTCGCAGACGACATTGCCCTTTCCTTTGCCGTTCAAAGCGTGCGTATGGAAGCCATTCCCGGAAAGAGCGCCATCGGTGTGGAAGTTCCCAACACCACCCGTCAGACCGTATTTCTCCGCGAGCTTCTGGAGTCCCGCGCCTTTACCGAAAAGCCCAGCCGCTTGACTGCGGGACTCGGAGCCGACGTGGCGGGTGCCCCTCTGCTCTTTGACATCGCCAAAATGCCTCACCTCTTGGTTGCGGGCGCAACGGGTATGGGTAAGTCGGTTTGTATCAACTGTATCATTATGAGCATCCTGTTCAAAGCGCGTCCCGACCAAGTCAAGCTGATTCTGGTGGATCCCAAAAAGGTGGAATTCAGTCTTTACAAGGGAATCCCCCACCTTATGGCTCCCATTATCGTGACGCCCAAGGATGCTGCGGGTGCGCTCCAAGCCGCTGTGAACGAAATGGAAGACCGCTTCACCAAGATCCAAGACGTTGGCGTGAGCAACATCGAAGGCTACAACAAAGCCGCCGACAAGGATCCCGATCTGCCTCATATGCCCCACATCGTCATCATCATCGACGAGCTTGCCGACCTGATGCTGACCGCGCGGGACGAGGTGGAGGACTCCATTTGCCGATTGGCGCAGAAAGCCCGCGCGGCGGGAATGCACATCATCGTGGGTACGCAACGTCCCTCGGTTGACGTGGTGACGGGCTTGATCAAGTCCAATATTCCGTCCCGCGTGGCTTGCACCGTTGCTTCTCAAGTGGACTCCCGTACCATTCTGGACATTGCGGGCGCCGAAAAGCTGCTGGGAAAAGGCGATATGCTCTTTGCTCCCGTTGGGTCCATGAAGCCCACCCGTGTGCAAGGTGCTTTCGTGTCGGACGCCGAGGTGGAAAAAATTTGCGAATTTATCCGCGCCACCAACGGCACCGCCGTCTACAACGAAGCCTTTACCTCCAAAATGAAAGAATATTCCGCTATGTGCGGCAACAAGAAGAACAAGAACGCCGAAGGCGGAGCGGTTTCTCTGCCCGGAGAAAGCGGCGACAACAAGTACGTGGACGCCATCCGCATCTCCATCGAAGAAAACCGCGTGTCTACGTCCCTGCTTCAACGCAAGCTTGGCATCGGCTACAGCCGCGCCGCGAAAATCATTGACCGCATGGAAGAAGAAGGTCTGGTTTCCAAGCCCGACGGCTCCAAGCCCCGCAACATCCTCATCTCCGCCGAACAGTTTATCGAGCGCTACATTGAAGGCGACGCCGGCGCCGAAGATCCGGATGGAGAGGAATAAGGGGTGCTATAAGGTCGCGGACTCTGTCCGCACCGGAAGGAAGGTCGTGGGCTTTGCCCACACCCACTTAAAACCTTTTTGAAAAAAGGGGGAAGGCAACATCACACAAATTCATAACGGAACATTTACTTGCATAAATTTCGCCAAGCTGCAAAAATCTCATTGGCAATAGATCAACTATTGCCTGCTTCGATTTGTTTTGTTTGACAAAATTTCTGACTGCGTAACTGTACCATTAGAATTGTGTGATGCTGCCTTTAGAATCCCAAAAACTTTCAACGAATAAATATAAGACTACCCTCGGTAGGAAATGCGAACAAAGCATGACCTAACGAGGGTAGCTTTTCGTTGAAAGTTTTAGCTACAGTTCGTTACTTGGGTGCGACATCACCCTGTATGGGAAAGTCCCATTTACAGACGGAAAGGTACTACCGAGAGCATTTTGGTACCGCCACCCAAAATGCTCTCCCGAAAAGTAACATATCTTGGGAAATGATATCATCGGGGGATGAAGTGTGCTTTTTCGCAGAACGAACAGCGAGGTTTGGCAGGCGCCACCGGCGCCCGCCCCCCTAAATTCTCTGCCGAAAAAGTTAAACTTTCGAAGAATAATAAGATCACATAACATAGCTTAAAATCTGATCTCTCAACGTAGGGGCGACCATTGGTCGCCCGCCTTAAAAAATTTCTCCGAATCATGGATAGCAACACTCGTTTGGAGCGGGC
>JAZSMC010000147.1:0-11884 GCA_045535705.1 Eubacteriales bacterium | reverse complement strand
TCGTGCTTTGTTCGCACTTCCTACCGAGGGTAGCTATTTATCCTATTCGTTGAAAGTTTTTGGAATTCTTAAAACCTTTTTTCAAAAAGGTTTTAAGTGGGTGTGGGCAAAGCCCACGACCTTATCAGGTGCGGACAGAGTCCGCGACCTTCCTTCCTTCCTTCCTTCCTCGCGAGTTTCTCACTTCCCAGCCACACTCATGCCAAGCACTAATAGATCAGGCGAGCCGAAGGTGGTGAAGCCGCCGAGAGGTGACCAGCGGACTTCGTTGCCGAGGGCGTGGATGGATTTGAGAAGGTCAAAGAAATTGCCTGCGACGGTAAAGGATTTGATGGGCTCGGCTTTTTTGCCGTTGCGGATTCGGAAACCGGCACTTTCGATGGAGAAATCTCCCGTCACAGGATTGGCACCTGCGTGGAAGCCTTTACATTCGGTCACGAGGATCCCGTCGTCTGCCATTGCCATCAGTTCATCGGTGGACTTGTCGCCCGCGTGGATGGAGAAGCTGTAGGGGGCGATGGAAACGGAAGACGCGTAGCTGTGCTTCTGACCGTTGCCCGTAGAGATTTTGTTAGCTTTACGTGCGGTGGTGAGATCGTAGAGCAGGGTTGTGAGAATTCCGTTTTCGATGACGTTTTTTCGGTAGGTGGCAACGCCTTCGCCGTCGAAGGGCGTTTGGAGCGCGTAGCCTGCGCGTAGAGGATCGTCGGAGATCGTCACGCAAGGCGCGGCGACTGCTGCTCCCTCTTTTCCTGCCAAAAGAGATAGCCCAAGCTGCGCGTTTTTCGCGGAAAATACTTCGGCAAAGGTGGCGAGGAACTGACGGAACTGCTCGCCCGTGAACAGCACGTTGTGCTTGCCCGATTCCACCGTTTGAGCGCCGATCTTATCCAGTGCTTTGTTTACGGCTTTGCGGGGCAGTTCCTTCAGTTCTTCAAAAGTGGAGCCGACACCCGTTTCGTAGGCTTCTTGGGCGTCGTCGTTTACACGTACCACGGCGTCCACGTAGCCCGCGGTCAAGCCCACGCGGTTGGAAAGATCCAACCCCTTGGAGTTGCAGAGCTTCACTTCACTTACCGTGGACATCAGATAGGTTTGCGTGCCGTCACCCACAGCAGGATTTTCGGCGTAGGTTTGCTTTTGAAGCTCCAAGGCGGTTTTGCGGAGCAGGGCGGCGTCAGCCAATTCGGGACGGGGGAGCTCCACCGTTTCGTAGTGATCGGAGCCGCCGAAGATCTCATGCTCGTCGTCACTGTCGATACACCTTGCATTGGAAACGGCGCGCTTCACCAGATCTGCCATGGCGTCCTCGGTCATCAATTCTCCCGATGCGTAGCCCATTTTGCCGTTGACCAGACAACGGAAGCAGATCCCGCCCGTCACACCCGACGAAAAGGCGTTGACCTCGTCCTTCAGCGTTTCCACGCTCAAATTTTCTTCCCGTTCAAAATAGATCTCGTATTCGGTGATCCCCGCTTGGTCTGCGGCGGCGATCAGGGCTTGCTTCATGGATTCAAAATTCATCTTATCTGCCTCCTACTGTGATGGTGGAAACACGGATCAAGGGCTGTCCCACGTCGGTGGGCACGTTTCCGCTGGAAGAACCGCACATGCCTTGCCCAGTGGCAAGATTTTGCCCCACCATGTCAATGTTTTTCAGAATTTCGGAGCCCGTTCCGATGAGGGATGCGCCGCGCACGGCTTCGCAGATCTTGCCGTTGCGCACCAGATATCCCTCGGTGACCGCAAAGTTGAAGGCGCCCGTCAGCGGATTCACCGAGCCGCCGCCCATCTTGCGGCAGTAAAGCCCGTTTTCGATGGAGGCGATGATGTCCTCGTTTTTGTCGGGCCCGTTGTCGATAAAGGTGTTGGTCATGCGTGAGGTGGGTTCAAAAAGATAGTTTTGCCGTCTGCCGTTGCCCGTCATGGGGAGTCCCATTCGGCGGGAGCCAAGACGGTCGATCATATAGCTTTTCAGCACGCCGTTTTCGATGAGGACGTTCCGTTGGGTGGGATGTCCCTCGTCGTCGATATTCACCGAGCCCCATGCGTTGGGGATGGTGCCGTCGTCGATGGCGGTGACCTTGGGATTGGCGATCATCTGCCCCAGCTTGCCCGCCATTTGGGATGCGCCGATGGCAACGGAGGAGGTTTCAAGGGAATGGCCGCAGGCTTCGTGGAAGATCACGCCGCCAAAGCCGTTCTCGATGGCAACCGTCATCACGCCTGCGGGGCAGTAGGTCGCGTTCAGATTCACCGTTGCCTGACGGGCGGCTTCCCGACCGATCTCTCGGGGAGAATGAAGCTCAAAGAATTCCAAGCCCATTCCCGCGCCGGGTGAGGACGTCCCCGCTTGGTTTTCGCCGTTTTTGCTTGCCACGGCTTCAATTGCCATCCGCGTGCGGATGGAGCGGTTGGCAGTGTAAAGCCCCTCGGTGTTGGCGACCAAAATGGAGTGGTCAACGGACAGAATGGAGCCGCTGACTTGAGAAATGCTTTCGTGATATTCCTTTGCGGCGAAGCAGCCCTCGCGCAGCAGGTCGGCGCGTTCAGAGGCATCCACGCTTGACGGAACCGTTCGAATGGGATGGACGTTGGGGAACACGCGCTCGGTCAAGCGAACGCAAATATTCTGTTTGATCTCCCCAATAGCCGACGCCACGTTGGCGGCACAACGGAGCAATCCCTCGCGGGAAATATCGGATGTGGAGGCGAACACGGTCCTGGTTCCCATAAAGGCGCGGATGCCCACGCCGGAGAGCAGGTTGTCGCCAACGCGCTCAATCTTGCCGTCCACCATGGAAACCGAGTTGTTTCGGGTATTCTCGCCGTACAGCTCGGTAAAGTCCGCGCCCGTGGAAACGGCGCAGGACAACACTTCTTCAGCCAATGCTTTTGAAATCATATCATTTCTCCTTGTTTTCGTTCTCTTTTTGAATCAGATCGGGGATCTCCGAGAGGGTTTCGCAACAGTGCCACACGAGCTTTTCAAGATCTTCGTTTATAGGATCCAGATCGGGCACCATGATCACCTTCATTCCTGCCGCGCGCCCTGCGCGGATTCCGTTTGGAGAATCCTCGACCACCAAGCAATCGGCAGGCTCCACCCCCAGTTCCTTGGCGGCAAGCAGAAAAATATCGGGGGCGGGCTTGCCGTTGGTCACGCGGTTCCCCGTAACGATTCTGTCAAAATAAGCCCCGTATCCCGTCAGCCCCATATAGCGGGCAACCGATGCTTCGCCGGTGGAGGTGGCAAGCGCCATGGGGATTCTCATGTTGCGAATGTCCTCAAATATTTGAGGAACGCCCGACTTGAGGGGGATCCCTTCCCGATCCGTGATCTCTGCCATCAAGCTTCGTCTTGCGTCAAACCACGCGTCGATGGGAGCGTCCTCTCCGTAGATCTTTTGCAATTCCGAAACGATGGCGGTATGGTTTTTGCCTCTGATTGATGGGACTCTTGACGGAAGATCCTTCGGAATGACGCCCCGTGCCGACAGCTCGTTCATTGCCCTGATCACCAGCCGTTCGGTGTCAAAGATGGTTCCGTCCATATCAAAAATCACTGCTTGAATCATATGATGCTCCGTTATATTGGTGTTTGTTCTTCTTATTATTTATTATACCACAAAATCTTGATTTTTTCAATTGTTTCTTATAAATTGTAAGGGTTTGCATCGGATTTCTTGACAAATCGCGAAAAATGTGATATACTGTCAACAATGATTGATAAAACAGAGGAGGATGTTGCGATGAAAACGACTTGCTTTGGCTCGGCGGAGATCTTGCTCCCCGATTTTGAAAAGATTGACGGGACGGCTTGGAGCGTGGTGGCTTGCGATCAGTACACCAGTGAGCCGGATTATTGGAAGGCGGCAGAGGCGGCGGTTGGAGATGCTCCGTCCACGCTTCGTTTGATGCTGCCCGAAATTTATTTGAATGAAAGCGAAAAACGTATTCCCATGATCCGCACTGCCATGCAGGATGCGTTGGATCGCTATCTGACGGCTCATCTCGACGCCATGATCTATCTGGAGCGCACCCAATCCGACGGAACGGTTCGACGGGGGATCATTGGCGCGGTGGATTTGGAACGGTACGATTACAGCGTGGGATCCACGTCTATGATCCGTGCCACCGAGGGAACGGTGTTGGAGCGGATCCCGCCCCGTGTGGCAGTCCGCCGCGGCGCTCCAGTGGAATTGCCCCACGTAATGCTGTTGATCGATGACCGCAAACGGACGGTGATCGAAGCGGCGGCGCCCTTGGCGCGGAAACAAACGCCCATCTACGATTTCGATCTGATGCTGGGCGGCGGTCACGTTACGGGATATTTGCTGGACGGTGACACGCAGGCGCAGGTGTTGGATGCCTTGTCCGTGTTGGCGACTCCTGCGGAGATGCTGGAACGGTACGGCGACGCGTCCTTGGCACCTCTTTTGTTTGCGGTTGGCGACGGTAACCATTCACTTGCAACGGCGAAAGCGTCCTATGAGGAGATCAAGGCGAAGATCGGTGCCGAGGAGGCAAAGGATCATCCTGCCCGTTACGCGCTGGCGGAGGTGGTCAATCTTCACGACGAGGCTTTGAACTTCGAGCCCATCTACCGCGTGGTGTTCGGCGCGGACGGAAAGGATCTGATCGGAGAATGGAAGACCTTTGCGGCGGGCTTGCAGGGAAAAGCGGCGGCTCAGCGGGTGACGGTGGTGACGTCGGACGGGGAGGAGGAGATGGGGATCCCTTATCCCGAACAGCAGTTGACGGTTGGAACGCTTCAACGCTTTTTGGACGGGTATTTGAAAGCGCATCCCGGCGTATCGGTAGATTACATCCACGGAGAGGATTCTCTCCGCAATCTGGCAAGGGGAGAGAACGCCGTGGGCTTCCTGTTTGAGGGCATGCAGAAAAACGATCTGTTCCGCACGGTGCTTTACGACGGCGCCTTGCCCAGAAAGACCTTTTCCATGGGACACGCGCAGGATAAGCGTTACTATTTGGAGTGCAGAAAAATTCAGTAAATATATCAGTGAATAAATATATACGAAGTCGGGGCTGCGTCATCACGCAGCCCCGACTTCAGTTTTCTGAATCAATTGGCTTTGATCCCGATTTTTACAGCATTTCTTAACGATGACCTTCATTTCGTCCATCTTTTCTTCCCTGTCCGCCACGGGCTTGAATTGAGTTCGGCAATGGTCCAAATTGTGATTCTCTCGGTGAATACGGTAATATACGCCGCCGTCGATATGATCGGCGAGGAATCTCATTCCACCTTCCTGCGGCAACCGATGTGCGGAAATTTTTCAAGTGATCTCCCGTATCGTGAAAATGGAGGAATGGTTTCATAGAGCTTTTCGGATGGAAAATCCGCCAGCATTTTTTGAAATCATAATTTTTTTTGAAAAATGCAGAAAACCTCTTGCATTTTTTCCTTTCTTGTGGTATGATATGTATTGTGATTCTCCAAAAACGAATATACAGTAGCCGAAATTAAATAATATTACAGGAAACGGACTGAATTCATTTGAAAAAAACGATTTATTACAAAAAGACGTCAGCCGAGCCCTACACCGACGTTTTCATCCCTCGTTGCCCCGATATCCAATCCTTCCATTATTCACTGGATCGGATCTTCGGAGAGAATTACGACTTCTTGGGGGAAGTCCACTCGTTTTACGAGATGGTCTACGTGTTGAGCGGAACGGTGGGTATCACGGCAGGGGATAAGGTGTATTCCCTTAACGCAGG
This sequence comes from Eubacteriales bacterium, assembly GCA_045535705.1. Taxonomy (GTDB): domain Bacteria; phylum Bacillota; class Clostridia; order Oscillospirales; family CAG-272; genus UMGS1865. The sequence continues at coordinate 6,136 of JAZSMC010000147.1, read as the reverse complement.
GCAATGCTTGATGCATCCGCCGGATGAGTTTCATCGCATCCGATCCGACAAAGGCTCCGAGCCTCACGTGCTGAATCTATCCTTCCACGCTTCCGCCATGCCTCAATACGACGGGCGTATTTTTACTCCCTCTGCCGCGCAGCAAGAGCAGTTTTTGGAGATCAGCGTTGGCGTTCGTGAGGGGTTGCATACCTCGGATGCAAAAAAATTGAACGAGCATCGGTTAAAGCTGGAGCTTTGGTTGCTTTACGCCATGAGGAACGCCAGCGACAGCGGCATTGTGGAAAGCTCCGCGGCTCTGCGGTATTCCGAGATCGTCAACGTGTTGCAGGAGCATCTGTGCGAGCAGATCAGCGCGTCGGAGATCGCAAGGCTCTGCAATATGAGCTTGTCGAACCTCAAGAAGATCTTTACCAAATATGCGGGCATGGGCGTTTCCAGATATTTCACCGAAATGAAAATGCGCCATGCGGCGGTTCTTCTGCAAAGCGGAAAGCGGGTTGGCGAGGTTGCCAACGAGCTGGGCTTTGCCGACCAGAACTATTTTAGTACCGTGTTTCGCCGTATTATGGGCGTCCCTCCGGGACAATATCGCGGATAAAAGCACCGCGTTTTGCATATAGTGTCATTATAATCTAAAAACACATTCTTGTTAAGATAGAAAGGAACAATTATCATGAAATTTATCTCTGTAAAAACTTACGAGGAAATGAGCTTTAAGGGTGCCGCTATGATCGCGGCACAGGTGATTCAAAAGCCGAACTGCGTGTTGGGCTTGGCAACGGGATCCTCTCCCGTTGGGATCTATAAGAATCTGGTGAAATGGAACCAAGACGGGATCCTGGATTTCTCCCAGGTGACATCCGTGAACCTGGACGAGTACGCAGGCTTGAAGGGAGATCATCCCCAGTCCTACCGTTATTTCATGCAGGACAATCTGTTTAACCACGTCAACATCTGCCCCGAAAAGACTCACGTTCCCAACGGATGCGCGGAGGATTACGCCAAGGAGTGCGCCGAATATGATCAGATGATCGCGGACTTAGGCGGCACCGATCTCCAGCTTCTGGGTATCGGCTTGGACGGACACGTTGGTTTCAATGAACCCGCAGATCACTTTGAGGGGGCAACTCACGTGGTGGATCTCCATCCTTCCACCATCGAAGCAAACGCCCGTTTCTTCAACAGTGCGGACGAAGTTCCGAAGCAGGCAGTGACCATGGGTATGACGTCTATCATGCGTGCCAAGAAGATCCTTTTGATCGCAAACGGTGCCGCAAAGAAGGACGTTCTGCTCCGCGCATGCAACGGCCCCATCACTCCCGAGCTTCCCGCATCTCTGCTCCAGCTTCACCCCGACGTTACGGTGATCTTCAGCGAGCAATAATAATCTGCGAAAGTTGATTGCTTTTTGGATGAGATTTGCAAAATTCGGCAGAGAAACAAGATCTCTGCCGAATTTGTAATATAAAGAGTTGGACTTTTGGAGAAGAAGCATGTCACTTGACTACAATAAAAAGAATATTATTCTTGCAAAAAATCTCCGCAAGCGTGCAACTCCGCAAGAAAATCATTTGTGGTATGATTTTTTGTCAGGTTATGAAATTAGATTTCAACGGCAAAAGGCAATAGACGATTTTATAGCGGATTTTTATTGTCACAAGGCAAAACTGATTATTGAAATTGATGGTTCAAAGCACCACACTGAACAAGGCAGACAAAAAGACGAATTCCGGACGGAAATTCTTGCAGGATATGATTTGAAAGTCATTAGATTTACAAATAGACAAATCAACAAAAACTTTTCGAATGTATGTGAGTACATAGATGCTGTCGTGAAAGCCTCCCTCCGAGAGGGAGGGGGACCGCGATAGCGGTGGTGGGAGCCTGCGCAACGGGAAAACAATGATTTAGGTAAAAAAACAGATTTTTTTGTGCACGCACTCTCCTTCCGTCATTTCCTTGCGGAAATGCCACCTCCCTCTCGGAGGGAGGCTCACGTAACATTCACTTCAATCATAACAGTAGACCAAATCAAAACACTCTCGTCATTTTTTATAAATGGCTTTGCTTTAGTTACAGTCTGCAGCTCCCTCTCGGAGGGAGCCTTTTTGTTTGTACAACTTTACGATTTATGTTTTTATAATATTTTTTAAGGGGCTGTTACTTTTAGATACAGAAGCCGCGATTGTTTTTTGCATACAAAGATACGCCAAAAAACCAAACGCGGCTAAAAAGTAATTATAAAATTAAAACTCGTCAGAATTGCTTCTTTGTAAGACTGCTTTCACAATTGTTTTGATAGAAAAAGCGGTCTTCTTTTTGTTCTTTTATTGTGTTTGCTTTTGCTCCACGCTAAATAGACAATCCTTTTCGTGATGCTTAATCGTCATGTAGGGACTATTATGGTTCCGATTGTCGGTTCTGATCGTTGATCAGCTTTTCGTTGCCTTCTGATTCGGGTGAAATCTCCTCGCCGCCGGGGAAGGTGACGGCAATAGATGCTTTCAGTTCTTCGATGATCTCCGAGCCGTGATCGTCGTCATCTCCATAGTCCAAAACTACCGAAATTTCCAGCACGTAAGGTGTTGTTCCCTCAAACTCAATCTCAAACGTTTGGGATGCGAAGGGAAGGGTGACTTTTTTATCTGTCTGATGTTCGATGGCATTGGATTCGTATAGGATCTCTTCACCGTTTACCGTGACGGTAAGATCGTGCTTCCCGGTTTTCAGCTTGTAACATTCGATTCCCGGAGTTACGGTGACGGTAGCCGTTTTGCCGTCCTCGGAAACCGCCGTCCAATCGGCGTAGAAGGTCAAAAAGCTCGACGCCACGTGGGAGATCTTTCCCGACTCCGAATACGTGGGTGCGTCCGGATCCAACGGTAATTCATCCGTTTCGGCAGAGTCGGTGGTGTCCGCGTTGGTGTCAATGATCTCGCCGCCGGGGAAACGGATCTTTGCGGCGGCGGTCAGTCCTTCAACGGGTTGCCCGACATAGGTGCCGTTGTAGTCCCAGACCGCGGAAATGTTCAGAAGATTCTCATAGGAATTGGTGAGCTTTACTTCAAAGTTCAGATCCGCAAATTGGAAGGTTTTTTCTTCGTTTTTCTTGTTTTCAATGGCGGGGGTTTGAAGCTCCTGCGTTTTGCCGTTGACTTTCACGGTCAATTGATTTTTGCCGGTGGAAATACCGTAGCAGTTGAGTCCAACACGAACACGAACCGTGGCGTTTTTTCCGTCAAAGGATACTGCACTCCAATCCGCAAACAGCACCAGCATTTCAGATTCCGTGGAATAAAGGATGCCCGATTCTTTGTACAGGGGCATATCCGAGCCGTCAACTTCCTCATTGGAATCTTCCCCGGTGTTTTCGTCAGGGGGATAGGGATAGGCGTCCTGCAAATATTGATCGATAGCATCACAGCTTGACAGCAAGAGGGCGGCAAGCAGCAATAGCACCGCAAAATATTTTTTGAATTTCATAAATTACCTCGTTGCGTTGAATGAAACGAATTCGTACAACTTATTATACCACAAAACCCGACGAAAATCAACACCCTTTTTTCGGCAATTGCGTTATTTGGCTTGCGGTTGTTGTGAGCTTCGGATGGCATCCCGCAGATCCGCGATGGATTTTTGCTCAATGGTAATGGCTTCCACAAATTTTTTGATCTGCTCCACACGGCTGTCGTCGCTGGTGAAGTGCTTATAAGCGGTTTTGCCAAGCTCCTCGTAGAGAACGCGCAGGCGGTATTCCGCAGTCTTTAATTTTATGTGAAGCGAAGCCAAGTCCGACATTTCATTGATTTTTTGGGCGGCGATGCCCGTGATGGCTTTGGTGCTTTCTCCAAGCTCTTTCCAGTCCATAAGGTTCACTCCTGTTCTTTTTTGTCGTTCTTTTTTATTATACCTCTGTTTTCGTAAAAAGTCAACCGTATAATCGCTTTTTTCATGGGAATACTGCAAATGAAAGGGTTACTTACCACATGAAAAAGGAGATTTTTATGGCACAGCTGATGGATCGGGATACCTACAAGCGGTTTGCGGATGCCCACGCGCCCCGTTCGCCTCTGTTTAAAGATTGCTTCAACGCTTTCTGGACGGGGGGATTGATCTGCACGTTGGGGCAGATCCTGAAAACGGTATATACCGACGTTTGCAAGATCAACTCGGAGGATGCCGCCACCTTGGTTTCGGTGACGTTAGTCTTTCTGGCGGCACTGTTCAGCGGACTGGGGATCTTTGACAACATTGCGAAGATGGCAGGTGCGGGAACGCTGGTTCCCATTACGGGCTTTGCCAATGCGGTGGTGTCCCCCGCTATTGATTGCCGCTCCGAGGGAGTGATCCTGGGGGTCGGTACCAAGATCTTTACCGTGGCAGGTCCCGTGTTGCTTTACGGGATTTTGTCAGGAAGCGTGTACGGCGTGATCTACTGGCTGGTTGGGATCCTCTGACTCGTGTTTTGAGTTTCGCAGTTTTTTCACCGATAGGAATACCAGCGTGTAATGCGCGGTAGCGGTGATCACCCAAGTGACGATGTAGGATAGATATAACGTTTCCAGTGTTCGGAAATGAGCGAATACCGTAAAGATCCACACCAAGCGGATTCCGCAGACTCCCGAAATAGCAACGATCATGGACGTGATGGATTTTCCCAGCCCTCGGAGCACGCCGCTGCCCACTTCCATGACACCGCAGAGGAAATAGGGCAGACACATGTAGTATAACCGTATCATGCCGATTCGAATAATTTCGGGATTATTCGGAGAGAAGATCGCAAGCAGCTGTTTTCCGAACAGCGTGGTCAATCCGCCAACCAGCAAACCTGCCACGGTAACGGTAGCAACGCATGTCAAGGTTATGGAACGGATACGCTCGTATTTGCGTGCGCCAACGCTTTGTCCCGTGAAGGTCATTGCTGCTTGGTAGATGGAGTTTTGGGCAATATAGGCGTAATCCGAAATATTCGCTGCAGCCGCGTTTGCCGCCACGGTTGCCTTTCCGAAGGAGTTGACCGAGGATTGAATGATCACGTTGGAAAATGAAAATGCCGTGCCTTGAATTCCCGCGGGAATTCCGATCAGCAGGATTTTGGAAAGAATGGGGCGATGAAGCCTTAATTTTTTCAGATTCAATCTGCAAGCGTCATTCAGCCGCATCATATGAATGACGATCATGATGCAGGAGATCCAGTGCGATGCGGCGGTGGCGATCCCCACGCCCACGGCGCCCAAGCCGAATCCTAAAACCATCACCAGATTCAGCGCGACGTTGGAGATCCCCGCTACGGTCAGAAACATCAAAGGACGGGTGGTATCTCCTTTGGAACGTAGGATGGCGGCGCAGTAGTTGTAGACCATGTGAGCAGGCGCACCAAGAAAATAGGCTTGCATATAGCGAGCCGCTTGATCCAAAACCGATGCGTCAGTCCCCATCAGCCCGAGGAGCGGACGGGCGAAAGAAATGCCGACGGCAGCCACGAAGGTTCCCATGACCAAGGCAGTCAATACCGAAGTATGCACCACTTTTTCCACGTTGTCGTAGCGCTTGGCGCCAATGCTTTGGGCGGCACAAACGCCGGTGCCTACGGCAAGACCGTTGAAAAAGTTGATGATCACCGCAATGAGGGAACCGCAGGAGCCAACGGCGGCGAGAGCAATCTCACATTCTTCGGGAGTGGCATCGCCCCAACGCCCCACCACGACGGTGTCTGCCGTGTTAAAGAGCAATTGCAGGATGCCCGTGGCGATCAAGGGAATGGCAAATAATAAAATTTTGGGAAGCAGAGCGCCTGATAGCAGATCACCGTTTTTGGCGGTCCTTGTGTGTGACATGAGAATCCTCCCGCAATGGATATAAACGATATGATAATTATAGCACGAACGTGAAAAAAGTCAAGTCAAAAAGCGAAAAAAAGAGAAGTTTTCGACATAGGATCGAAAACTTCTCTTTTCATTATGCGGGAATTACGTTTACCGCTCTCAGCTTTGCGCTGTTCTTGGGATCGGGCTCGGTGTCAAAAGTAACCTTCTGACCCTCGTTGAGCGTCTTGAATCCCTCGGTCTGGATTGCGGAAAAGTGAACGAAAACATCATCGCCGCCGTTGTCGTTGGAAATAAAGCCGTAGCCC
>JAZSMC010000008.1:0-7837 GCA_045535705.1 Eubacteriales bacterium | reverse complement strand
GGGGGAACTTCTTGGAAGAAGTTCCCCCCTTTCCTAAAGCCTCACCCTCTCAAAAACTTTCCCACCGCGCTCCGTCCAATGTGAAAGCAGATTTGCAAGTCTGCATTGGACGGAGCGCGGTGGGAATTTCTTTTTTGGGTGGTTTTTTAGAGATTGATTGCTTTGTGTGGAAAATAGGACGTCATCTTGAGCGAAGGCGCGACGAAGTAAGGTTGTGAATAACAAACCTCAATTACACTCGCGCCGTAGTCAAAGTTTTGCGTAGGTGAAATGGCTCGCCGTTGAACGGAACGAAAACTAGGACGAGATCTCCGAACGAGTTTTGTTGTCTTTCCAAAGACAAAATAACACGTTGGGGGGAATGTTATCTTATCGGGAGCGCATTTTGGTTGGCGGGCGCCAGTGGCGCTTCCAAAACTCGCCATTTGTTCCGCGAAAAAATATCATTCGTCCCTCGATGATATGATTCTCCCAAGGTTTGTTACATCATGTAGCCGGCAGGGTGGCGGCACCTGACGGCTTGCGGCAGTACCTTTCCGTCTGTAGACGAAACTTTCCCATACAGGGTGATGTTACTTTGAGGCAAGGATAGGGCGCAAAAACTTTCGCAACCAAACAATCGAGGGCGCACGATGTTCGCACGCCCCCGGTAGGTAAGCTATTCTTTTTTGCCGAAAGTTTTGAGGATTCTTAAGGGACTTTTTCGAAAAGTCCCTTAAGTGGGTGTGGGCAACGCCCACGACCTTATCAGGCACGGACAGAGTCCGCGACCTTACCATTCTCTTATTTGACCTTCTTCAACTTCCAAATACGCTGGGCGTACTCCTCGATGGAGCGGTCAGCGGCGAAATGACCTGCGGCGGCGATGTTGAGCAGAGATTTTCTGTTCCACGCTTCTTTATTCTGATATTCCGCGATCATACGCTCGTGAGTCAGGCGGTAGGACTCGAAGTCAGCCAGACACATATAGGGATCGGCGATACCGTGACCGTTGAGCAGGTAGGATGCGATGTCCGCAAAGGACTCGCCCGCAAAGCCAATGGTCAGATAGTTCACGATCCGAGCCAGGCGCTCGTTGGACGTGTAATACGTCGAGGAACGGTAGCCCGAGAGCCACAGCTCTTCCACTTCGCTGGCGGTCAGACCGAAAATAAACATATTTTCCTTGCCTGCGGCTTCCTGCATCTCCACGTTTGCGCCGTCCAAAGTACCAATGGTCAGCGCACCGTTGATCATCAGCTTCATGCAACCCGTACCGCTGGCTTCCTTACCCGCCAGAGAGATCTGCTCACTGATCTCGGCAGAGGGAACCAACGCTTCCGCCATGCTCACGCTGTAGTTTTCCAGGAAAACCAGACTCAACTTTTCACGAATACGGGGATTCTGCTCAATATCTTTGCTGATCATGCAAAGCAGCTTGATAATGCGCTTTGCCATAGCGTAACCGGGCGCAGCTTTGGCACCGAAAATAAAGGTTTGGGGCTGGATATCCAGATCGGGATTCTCCTTGAGGTCAAGGTAGAGCCCAATGATATTCAACGCGTTGAGAAGCTGACGCTTGTACTCGTGCAAGCGCTTGATCTGCACGTCGAACACGGAATGGGTATCCAATTTCTGCCCCGTCTTGCGGTAGACCATATCCGCGAAAGCAATCTTGTTGTCGTGCTTGATACCGCGCAGACGCTCCAGAACAGCCTTATCGTCGGCAAACTTTGCAAACTCGGAAAGCTCCTCGGGACGGTGCTTGAATCCGTCGCCGATGCACTCGGTGATCAGATCCGACAGCTTGGGGTTGGAATAGCACAGCCAGCGGCGATGCGCCACGCCGTTGGTGACGTTATCGAACCGCTCGGGGTACATCTTGTAGAAGGACTTAAAGGTGGAATCCTTCAGGATTTGAGAGTGAAGGGCGGACACTCCATTGATGGAATGAGATCCGATCACCGACAGATTTGCCATACGCACCTGACCGTAGCCCACCACGCTCAACTGGGAAATGGTGTTCCAGTTACCCGTGAACGAGTTCCAAGCCTCGCGGCAGAAGCGCTCGTTGATCTCCTTGACGATGGTGTAGATTCTGGGCAAACGGAGCTGGAACAGATCCTCGTTCCAGGTTTCCAGTGCCTCGGGCATAACGGTATGGTTGGTGTAGGACACGGTGCGCGTCACGATGTTCCATGCGCGATCCCAGGTCATGAAATATTCGTCAATGAGAATTCTCATCAACTCGGGGATACAGAGCGCGGGGTGGGTATCGTTGATATGGATGGCAACCTTATCGGGAAGATTTTCCAGAGTTCCGTAAACCGCCATATGGTCACGGATGATGCTCTGCACCGATGCGGAAACCAAGAAATACTGCTGCGTCAGACGGAGCAGCTTACCTTCGGTGTGGTTATCCGAGGGGTAAAGCACCTTGGTGATGATATCCGCGTTGTTGCTTTCCTCCAGCGCGCGGGTATATTGACCTTGGGTGAACAATCCCATGTTGAAGTTCTGAATATTTCTGGCTCTCCACAAGCGGAGCTGGCTGACGGCGGAGCTGTCGGCACCCGAGATCATCATGTCGTAGGGGACGGCTTCGTATTCCTCGCCGCCCTCGTAGCTGATCTCGCAGTGACCTTCCTTCCAGTTTTCCACCACTCTGCCGCCGAAATGCACCTTGTAGATACGGTCGGTTCTGGGAACCAGCCACACCTCGCCGCCGGGCAGCCACACGTCGGGAAGCTCCACCTGCATACCGTCCACGATCATCTGCTTGAACAGACCGTATTCGTAGCAAAGGGAGAAGCCCGTGGCAGGATAATCCAAGGATGCCAGCGAATCCACGAAGCAAGCGGCAAGACGCCCAAGTCCGCCGTTTCCAAGTCCTGCGTCGGGTTCACATTCATAAAGATCGTCCAAGGAGAAGCCCAGCTGCTTGAGCGCGTCGCCGTAAGCATCGGTCAGTCCCAGATTCCCCAGATTGGTTTTGAGAGATCTGCCCAGCAGGAATTCCATGCACATATAGTACACGCGCTTGGCGCCTGCCTGATTGACCTTTTTCTTATATGCGGAGCGCTTTTCGCTCAACATATTTCTCACGGTGATGGCTGCGGCCTTGTACATTTGCTCGCGGGATGCTTCTGCGGCGGTGCAACCGAAATGCCGTTGCAGCATCCCTTCCAATTGTTCTTTTACTTCTGCACTGTTGGGATTGTAATTCATAGTTGTTGTATCATGACTCCGTGGGAGGAGTCGCCTTTCTTTGGTATTTCTCACTTAAAATATTATTTTGACCGCGTGGTGAACGAGAACCGCAAGCGGCGGTCACCCGCTTCAAACGCGTATCGCAAATCCATCGTTCGGAGGTTCTTTTTTGTGGCGGGCGATCAATGATCGCCCCTACATTGAAAGAGGAAATTTTATGCTTTTGTGCGTAAATTTCTTGCACTCCAAAAACGTGGAGTATGAATGTTAAAAATCCGATTTTACCTTGTAGGGGCGACCATTGGTCGCCCGTTTCAAACAAACATCGCAAATCCATCGTTTAGAGGTTCTTTTTTTGTGACGGGCGATCATTGATTACCCGTCGCAAAAGGAATTCCCAAACGATGGATAAAAACAATCGTTTGTTTCTCCCGAATCGGCGGGATCCATAGGATTGAAAATTCTCTTACAGTTCGCGGTACATCTCCAGATACTTTTCAGCCGACGCGCCCCATGAAAAATCGGTCTTCATGATCTTCGTCACCAGCTTTTTACGCATATTCCCGTCATTCCAAAGGGAGATGGCGGCTTCGGTGCGTTCCTTCAGCTCGTCGCCGTTGTAGTTGGCAAAGGTGAAGCCGTTTCCGCGAAGCTCCTTTCCGTCCATCCAGACGGGCTTGATGGAATCGTAGAGTCCGCCCGTTTCTCTCACCACGGGAATGGCTCCGTAACGGGAAGCGATCATTTGGGAAAGTCCGCAAGGCTCGGATTTGGAAGGCATGAGGAAAATGTCCGTGGCGGCGTAGATCCGCTTGGACAGATCTCTGTCGTAGGTGATCAAAGCCTTCACCTTTTCGGGGTATCTCCGTTCCAGATTGGAGAAGAACTGCTCGTAGCGTTCCTCGCCCTTGCCCAGCACCACCAGCTGCACGTCGTTGTTGGCGACGATGTCGTCGATGCAATACGCCACCAGATCCAGCCCCTTATGGGATGCCAGACGGGAGATCACCGACAGCATGGGAACGTCATCCCGTTCGGGAAGTCCGCACTCTCTCTGCAACGCTAATTTATCCTCGGTCTTCCCTTCCATCTTTCTCACCGAGAAGGTGGCTTCGATGGCTTTATCCTTGGCGGGGTTATAATAAACGTAGTCGATCCCGTTGAGGATCCCCCTCAGCTTATGAGCGTTGCCGTTCAGACAATGGCTCAAGCCGTGGGAATACTCCGCAGTGCGGATCTCCTCGGCGTAGCGGGGGCTGACCGTGCTGACACGGTCGGCGCACTCAATGGCGGCTTTCATCAGATTGATACATCCGCCGTATTCCATCAGCACGTGCTCACGGCTGTCGATGGCGAACACGTCGCCCAGAATGGAGAAATCGTACTGTCCTTGGTATTCAATGTTATGAATGGTGAATACCGTTTTAATGTCCCGATATCCCGGTCTGCTGCGATAGATGCAATTGAGATACACCACCGACAGCGCCGCCTGCCAATCGTGGGCGTGAAGCACGTCGGGGAAATAATTCAGCCGCTGCATCAGCTCCATGGTCGCCATGCAGAAGAACGCAAAGCGTTCCCCGTCGTCAAGCTCGCCGTAGAGCGTGGCGCGCTTGAAATAAAATTCGTTGTCGATGAAATAGTAGGTCACGCCGTCCTTGACAAGACTGTAGATCCCGCAATACTGACGGCGCCAGGAGAGCCACACGTCGGTGATGCACTCCTCTTTCATTTTTTTGCGCCATTCGGGTGAAACGCTGCCGTACAGGGGCATCACCACCCGCACGTCAACCTCTCCCGTTGCCGCCAACGCGGTGGGCAAGGAGCCCATCACGTCCCCAAGTCCGCCCGTGGCGGCGAAGGGCATTGCCTCCGCTCCCACGAACAGCAGCTTTTTCTTTGATTCGGTCATACCATCATTCCTTTTCCGATGAAGAACGGCATGGTTTCGTGTCCCGAAAGAGTTCTGCCATCCTTGATCATTACGTTTTTATCAGTGATCACGCAGTTCAACTGAACGTTGTCCCCCACCTTGGTGTCCTGCAGCAGGATACTGTTCTTCACCACGCATCCCTTGCCGATCTTTACGCCGCGGAAGATAATGGAATTTTCCACCGTTCCTTCGATCACGCATCCGTCGGCAATCAGGGAGTTCACCGCGTTGGCGCCGGCGCAATACTTGGTGGGCGCGCTGTTGCGGATCTTGGTGTAAATCTGTCTGCCCGCCACGCCAAACAAGCCCTTTCTGGCTTCCTTGGTAAGCAGCTGCATGGAAGACTTGAAGTAGGATTCCAACGTACCGATGTAGGAATACCATCCATCGTAACGGTACGCGCGGAACAGCTTGTTGCCAACGTTCTGCGTCATAATCTCTCGGGAGAAGCTCTTATAGCCCTTACGGAGCGACTCCGAAATAATTGCTTGCAGTTCGGTTCGCTTGATCACCATAACGTTGGTGCTGATGTCGCACTCTCCCGACTCAGGAAGCTGATGGGACATCCCCGTGATGCGGTTATCCTCGCCGATCTCTATCACAGACACCGACTTATCCAAATGATAATCGTTGACGTCGAGATGCTTGGTCACCACGGTGATCACCGCCCCCGAACGAATATGGTCTTCTACCACTGCGTTCAGATCAATGTTCATGATCACGTCGCAATCGGACAGCACGATATAGTCCGCGTTGCATTTGTGAATGAAGTTTTCCGCTCCCATCATAGCTTCCAGACGGTTGGAATAGAGCTTCCCCGCAGCGGCGTTTTCATACGCCGCGATATAGGGGGGCAGGATCTTGATGCCGCCCGAACGGCGCGCCAGGTCCCAGTCCTTTCCCGTTCCGATATGGTCCATAAGGGATTGATAATTATAGTGGGTGATGACACCGACGGTGTTGATATCGGCGTTCACCATGTTGGAAAGCGCAAAGTCGATCAAACGGTAGCGGCAGCCAAAGGGGATGCTCGCCATGGTACGCATCCGAGTCATTTCGGGAATACCCTGATCGTGAATATTGGAAAAAATCAAACCTGCCAGATTCATTGTTCGTCCCCCTCTCTCAATTATCCGAGATCATGGCGCCTGCGGGGATCTTCTCCCCGTTCGCCACGGTGTAATTGGCTCCGACCACGGCAATGCCCGAAGCGGTTTCCTTTGCTTCTCCGATCACCGCGCTCTCGCCCACGGTCACGCCCGTATCTAAAATCGCGTACCGAACCACGGCTCCCGCCTTGACGGTCACGTTGCCCAACAGCACGCTGTCCTCCACGACGGCTCCCGCTTCCACGGTGACGTCGCTGCTCAAAACGCTGTTCTTCACGGTTCCGTAAATCTCACAGCCCGCCGTAATGGAGCTGTTTACCACGCAAGCGTCTGTGCCGATATACTGGGGCGCGGACGACATCTGTCTGCTGTAGATTCTCCAATCCTCGTCGTGGAGTGAAAACACGGGATTTTCGCCCAACAGATCCATGTTGGCTTCCCACAGGGACTGAATGGTTCCAACGTCCTTCCAATATCCCTCAAACTCGTAAGCCACCAGCTTCTCCTTGGCGGCAAGCATGGCGGGGATAATGTTCTTTCCGAAATCGTTGGAGGATTCGGGATCCTTGCTGTCCTCGCGGAGATAATGCTCCAGCTTGCTCTTGGTGAAGATATAGATTCCCATGGACGCCTTGGTGGAATCGGGATTCTTGGGCTTCTCCGAGAACTTGTAAATGGTGCCGTCCTCGGTGGTGCTCATAATGCCGAAACGGCTGGCCTCCTCCAGCGGAACGTCCAACACCGCAATGGTGCAGTCCGCGCCTCTTGCCTTGTGGAAATCCAGCATCTTCGCATAGTCCATTTTATAAATATGGTCGCCCGACAATACCAAAACGTATTCAGTGTCGTAGCGATTGATAAATTCCATGTTTTGCCAAATGGCGTTGGCGGTTCCCTTGTACCAGTCCGCGCCGTTCTGCCCTTGGTAAGGCGGCAGAATCTTCACACCGCCAAACGTGCGGTCTAAATCCCACGGCAATCCGTTTCCGATATAGTCGTTGAGGATCAAGGGCTGATACTGCGTCAGTACACCAACCGTGTCAAGCCCCGAATTGGTGCAGTTGGATAAGGGGAAATCAATGATGCGGTACTTACCGCCAAAGGGGACAGAGGGTTTCGCGGTTTTTTGCGTCAGCGCGTAGAGTCGGCTTCCTTGCCCGCCGGCAAGGAGCATGGCAACGCATTCTTTTTTCTTCATCATAGCGTTCTCATTACCTCCGATTGTATGTTGTATTATTTTTTTTCATGAGTAAAAGGTCGCGGACTCTGTCCGCACCTGCTTAAAACCTTTTTGAAAAAAGGTTTTAAGAATTCCAAAAACTTTCAAAGGAAAGGAATTGGTTTCCCACCGAGAGTGTGCAAACATCGTGCGCCCTCGCCGGTTTCGCTATGAAAGTTTTTGCGCCCGATCCATACCTTGGGTGCGACATCACTCTATATGGGAAAGGGCAGATCATAGACGGTAGATTTGCTCTCGCAAGCCGTCAGGTACCGCCACCCTGCCGGCTCCATAATATTCGTTTTTCGCGGAATAAAATATTTCGCATCGAAGCATAAAATCTAATCCAAACCAAGTCGGAGGCCAAGCGGTCTTAGGAAGACAATT
>JAZSMC010000006.1:0-6376 GCA_045535705.1 Eubacteriales bacterium | reverse complement strand
TTCGGGCGAAAAAATTCACTCCTTTTCGCCCTTTTGGTGCTTCTCATATTAACTCGAATTTTCTCAAAATTTTTCTCAACTTTTTGCGTAAAACCTATTGACTTTTCTTAGCAGGTTTGATTCCGCCCGGTTAGCCTAAGTTGGCTCGAACCAATAGGGTTTTTGACGGCAAATATTTGAATATCCATCGAAAAAAATCCTTGCAATATCCACATATTGCAAGGATTTTTCCTTGTCTATCCTAAATATTTGCTCGTCAAAAACTGCTCGCACCCCTCGTCGAATCCATTTTTGATGGATTTTGGTGGGGTGGGCCGCAGAAAAGTGCGGACTTTTCAAGGCGAGCCACCACGAAAGACACAGAAATGGATCGCCGAGGGGCTTGTTGGTTTGAGCCAACTTAGGCTAACGAAAACCGATGGAAATCGACTTGACACAAAATTGGATTCGTGCTATAATGGTATCAGCAGAGGCATAAGGAGTATTTTATGGAATATACGGTGATCCGAAGCGGACGAAAAACGGTTGGAATGCAGATCAAGCGAGGACGAGTGATTGTTCGCGCGCCTTTTGGCGTGTCGGACGGGCAGATTCGCAAATTTGTGGAATCCCACGGAGATTGGTTGGAGAAGCACCTGAAATCAGCGCGGGAGCGGGAAGCAAGGTATGCCGATTTGCCCCTCCTTTCCGCGGAAGAACTGCGGAGATTGGCGGACAGAGCGTGCGAGGTGATCCCGCAGAGAGTGCGGCACTACGCACCGCTGATCGGTGTGACCTACGGTAGGATCACGATTCGCAACCAGCGCACCCGTTGGGGAAGCTGCAGTGCCAAAGGAAATTTGAATTTTAACTGCCTGCTGCTGTTGGCTCCGCCAAAGGTGCTGGATAGCGTTGTGGTTCACGAATTATGCCACCGCAAGGAGATGAATCATTCCGAGCGGTTTTACCGTGAGGTTCGGCGCGTGATGCCCGACTACGATCAATGGCACGGGTGGCTGAAAACGAACGGTGAGAGCCTTATGCGCCGATTGGGAGGATGAATGAAGTATCAAACGACCGTTAAGGGGCGTTTTTTGGAGCGCCCGAACCGATTTATCGCGCAGGTGGAAGTGAATGGAGAGCGCAAGATCTGTCACGTCAAAAATACGGGACGGTGCAGGGAATTGCTGACGCCCAACGCCGAGGTGATCCTTGCCAAGGGGGAGAATCCCAACCGAAAGACCGAATACGATCTGGTTGCGGTGTACAAAGGCGACCGTCTGATCAATATTGACAGCCAAGCGCCCAACGCGGTGTTTGGAGAGTGGGTTCGCAAAAGCGGATATTTCCCGAATCTGACGGTTATACGCCCCGAAACTGCGTATCAGAATTCCAGATTTGATTTTTATTTGGAGGCAGGGGATCGAAGAATTTTTGTGGAGGTCAAGGGCGTCACGTTAGAGCAAGACGGCGTGGTGATGTTTCCCGACGCGCCCACCGAACGGGGCAAAAAGCACCTTTTGGAGCTGACCGAGGCTGTCCGAAACGGTTACGAGGCGTTCGTTTTTTTCGTGATTCAAATGGACGGTTGCCGATATTTTACCCCCAACCGTGAGACCGATCCCGCCTTTGCCGAGGCGTTGAAGCAAGCGCGGAAGTGTGGGGTTGAGCTTCGGGCGGTGGATTGCCGCGTGGAGGAGGACGGATTCGAGATCGGAAAATTCGTGGAGATCAGGCTGTAACCGCCGTATATTTATGTTGACAACCGTATCGCGATATGTTATAATATTTCGTGGAAGAGCGGTCTTTTTTGCCGTTTGAGTTTTGGAAGATTTGATTGGAGTGAGGATGAAGATGAAACGGGGAAAATTGGCGGTGCAAGCCCTTTTGAAATTCGTGATGGGCTTGGTTTTGGCGGGCGCGGTTCTGTTCTTGCCCGCGGGAGGATTTCACTATGGCAACGGATGGCTGTTTTTGGGATTGCTGTTCGTTCCCATCTTCTTGTTGGGCGTGATTTTGCTGATCAAAGCCCCCGAATTGCTGGAAAAACGGCTGAACGCCAAGGAAAAAGAAGATACGCAAAAGGGCGTTGTGGCAATTTCGGGATTGTTGTTTTTTGCAGGATTTTTGATCGCGGGATTGGATTACCGCTTTGGATGGTCAAGGGTTCCCGTATGGGTGGTGATCGCGGCATCGACGGTGCTGCTGATCTCCTACGCATTTTACGCAGAGGTCATGCGGGAGAACGCCTACCTTTCCAGAACGGTTGAAGTTCAGAGGGGGCAGACTGTGGTGGATACGGGGCTTTACGGTATCGTGCGGCATCCCATGTACGCCGTGACGATCTGGCTGTTTCTGTCCATTCCCCTGGTTCTTGGGTCTTGGTGGTCGTTGCTGTGCTTCGTCCACTACCCCGTTTTGATGGTGCTTCGCATCCGAAATGAGGAGCGGGTATTGGAAAGGGATTTGACGGGATATTCGGACTACAAAAAACGCGTTCGGTACCGATTGATCCCTTTCGTATGGTGAGGGGGTAGGAGATGAATCCGGTATATTATATTCCTGTATTCGTGCTGTTTTTGATCTATTTTTTAGGGGAACAGAAGAAAAAGAAAATTTTGAAGCGTTTGAAAAAAAGAAAGACGGAGGATCATAAGGAAATGATTGAATTGGCAAAACGGTTTTTGGAGAAAGAGTGCGTGGTTGACACCATTGAGCATCAGGTGATTGGAACGGTGAAGGAAGTGAGCGACGGCGCCATTCTGTTGGAAACCGAAAGCGGAGAGCAGGCTTTGAATCTGGAATTCGTGGAGCGGATCCGCGAGTATCCCAGAAACAAAAAAGGGAAAAAGAAATCTGTGATCTTGGATTGAGGTGAAACCGTGAAACGGATATTTTGTGCATTGATGGCACTGACGCTGTTGTTTGGCTTATGCGCTTGTAGTGCGGTTGGAACCAAATACGTCAGTTCTTACGGCGCGCTGGGGTTGGTGCGAACGAACGGGAAAGACCAATGCGGTGCGAAATTTCATAAACTCAAGGGTACCTGCGTGTTGCAGATCAGAAACGCCGAGGACGGCGAGGGGGATCTGCATTACACGGCGTCCTTGGAGTCGGGAGAGATCAACGTCTATTACGATGCCAACGGCACCAAGGAACTGTTGTTCCACTTGAGCGCGGGGGAATCGGTGGACGAAAACGGCGGATATTTTGACGGAAAGGGCACGATCTACGTCATCATCGAAACGGTGGAATCCGCCAAAGGAAACGTTTCGGTGGAGCTGAACGGATAAGGAGAAGCGATGTTACCATTTATTGTTTGTTTGATTTTGGGATGCTTCATCATCGTGATGGGGGCGATAAATATGATGGGAAATCTTTCCACGCTTCATTCGTATCACCGCCACAGAGTCACCGAGCAGGACCGCAAGCCTTTTGGCAGGTTGGTTGGGCTTGGTACCGTTTTGGTGGGCGCGGCGGTGGCGATCTACGGCGTTTGTGTGTTCGTCTATGAAAAAACGCAGTCGGAGCTTCCCATTTGGATCGGCGTTCCGCTGTTGATCGTTGGCATCGTGGCGGGGCTGACCGTCAGCTTTTACGCCATGATGAAGTATAACAAAGGAATTTTCTGAAATGAAGATCTACGATATTTCCCAAGAACTGTTTGGGTGCGTGGTGTTTCCGGGGGATCCCGCGCCCCGACGGGAGCAGTTGGCATCCATGAAGGATGGCTCCCCCTACAATCTGACCGCACTCTCTCTGTGCGCCCATAACGGTACCCACGTGGATGCGCCGTATCATTTTTACGCGGACGGAGCTACCGTGGAGCAGTTGCCCCTTTCCAAGATGGTGGGGTACGCTTACGTTGCGGCGCATGAGGGCGTTTTGACCGCAGACGACGCGAAAAACATACTTGGTCGAGCCAAGGCGGTTGACGGAGAAGCCGCCAAACGGATCTTGGTGAAAGGAAAAGCTACGTTGTCCCCCGAAGCCTCGGAAGTGTTTGCCGACGACGGCTTGGAACTGTTCGGAAACGAATCCCAGACTGTTGGACCCGAGGACGCTCCCATGGCAGTCCATTTGAAATTGTTGGGCGCTGGAACGGTGCTGCTGGAAGGGATCCGTTTGCAGGACGTTCACGAAGGAAAGTATTTGCTCAACGCCGCGCCGATTTCTCTGGCAGGCTCGGACGGCGCGCCTTGTCGGGCGATTTTGATTGAGTTGTGATTGAAATTGAAGCGAAGTTGTTGGGGCGACAAATAGGACGGCTTGAGAGAACATTCAAGCCGTCTTTTTTCTTTTTTTAGATTGACAATTGTCTTAATTTGTGGTATAATACCCTTGCTACACAATTTTATATAAACCTGAAAGGCTATACGTTGGAAAAAACGTAGGCTTTGCTTGTCATGTCCTTTCAGGTGTGAAATTGTGTAGCAACAATGAGCGGAACTGCGTTTTTCGGTGCGTGGTTTCGGCTACGCACTTTTTTATATTTGGAGGAATAAAAAATGAAAAAAGCACTATGGATTGTGTTGCTGTTGACATTGATTTGCATGTTTACTTTGTCTGCGTGTGACGATCCCCCCCAATCGATGACATCAAAAGACCACATTCATTCGTTTGGAGAATGGACAATAACCCAAAATGCAAGTTGTACAGAAGATGGTGTTAGCGAAAGATATTGCGCCTGCGGTGAGAAGCAAATTCAGGCAATAGCATCATTAGGACATCGTTATGACAACGGAAAAATTATCAAGGTGGCAACTTGTAATCAAACCGGTATAAAAGAGTTTACTTGTTTGAACGAAAATTGTCGACACTCATATACCGAATCGTATTCTCTCTCTACGTATAACCCCACAGAACTGTATAATCAATCTGTGAAATATGTTGGTGAAATTGTAACCTATAATAAAAGCGGCGCAGAACTCGCTCTTGGAACGGGATTTGTTATGTCTTCTGATGGCAAAATTGTGACAAATTATCACGTAATAGAAGAAGCATATTCCGCAACAATTTGCATTGACGGAACGACTTATAACATTGTTTCTGTGTTGGCATATGATGCAACTATAGATTTAGCAATTTTAAAGATTAACGCAAACAATTTAACAGCTGCTAAGATATGCAAAAATATCGTTCAAGTAGGTGAAACGGTATATGCTATAGGTTCATCGAGAGGTATGACAAATACGTATTCGCAAGGAATAATAACTTACGCGGATAGAGTTGTTGACGGTGTTTCGCACGTTCAACACGATGCATCTATTACGCACGGAAATTCGGGCGGTCCTTTGATTAATGTATATGGAGAAGTCATCGGTATTAATACGTGGGGGATTTCCGATTCTCAGAATCTCAATTTTGCTGTGTTCACAAAAGAACTTGACAATCTTACATACGGATCACCTCTCACACTTGCTGAATTTTATTTAAAAGAATGTGATGTGTTTGAAAAACTTAAAAATTATATTATTGATTATGGTGCCTATAACGCATCAGATAATTGTTACCGTTTAACATTAGGTACTACCTATTCTTCTGATTATTCGAGCAAATACACTAGATTGGTATATTACTATGTAGACGACAACGAAATTACGTTGGATTTTCTCATAGATGATGGTGATTATTGGGTGTATTTCGTAATTGATGAGAATGTAGATGGCTCATACTATTGGTCGTATTTTGATAATGATGACTATGAAATGAGCGGCACATTGTATTCTTCCACATACGATAGTGATACTCTTTTGAGTTACTCTAGCAACAACATTTATTCTTCTTCTTTAAGACAGACTGTCAGAGAATTAGCGTCCGCAATGATTTCGAGCTTATGTTCGTGGATCGATAGCGACTTTGACACTATAAATGTAACCGCAGAAGATTTGGGATTTTATTATTACTAACAAAATCATTCTTTAAAATATCAAGTGTATCTTATTCAAGCCACGGCTTACTGTGAGCCGTGGCTTTTATTGCTATTAAAAAAGCCCGCCCTTAAGAGTTTTCTTACGGGCGGGTGTTGTAATCTATTACAGATTATAATATTTCTCAAATTCAGCAGGGTGGGGGATCTTGGACATCTCACTGCACTCTGCGCGCTTGGTTGCGATGAAGTTCTTGAGCAATTCTTCGGGGAACACGCCGCCCGCGGTCAGGTAGTCGTGGTCGGCTTCCAGGGCGTCCAAAGCCTCGTTCAAGGACGTGGGCAGATGGTGGAGCTTTGCCTTTTCCTCGTCGCTCAAGTGGTAAAGGTTCACGTCGTAGGGACCCCAGCCGTTTGCGTGAGGATCGATCTTGTTCTTCACACCGTCCAGACCTGCCATTAAGATGGCTGCGTAGCAGAAGTAGGGATTGCAGGTGGCGTCGGGGTTACGCAGTTCGAAGCGGCGCG
>JAZSMC010000007.1:0-21005 GCA_045535705.1 Eubacteriales bacterium | reverse complement strand
TAAGACCGCTTGGCCTCCGACTTCCCTTTTTGAAAAGAGAGCTTAAGGGGTCGCGGACAGCGTCCGCCACCTTTGTGTGGGCAAAGGCACTACCTCAATCCTATGATATTTAAAAAAAATTCAACTTTTTTTCAAAAAAGGGTTGCAAAAAGGAAATAAATGTGATATACTATGTTATGGTAGTATAGAATGAGCGTGTTGGAGTGGGTTTTGAGAAGGAACCCGCTCTTAATTTTTGAAGAAAAAATACTGCAATTAAGGAAGAAACGGAGCAGATCCATGAAAAAGAGCGGCGGAAACGTTGTGGCAACGGTGAAAAAGCTGGCGGAGCCCATTGCGGCGAGCTTGGGCTACGAGCTTTGGGACGTGGAATACGTTAAGGAAGGCGCGGACTATTATCTCCGCATCACCATTGATTCTTCAGAGGGGATCACCCTGGAGGATTGCGAAAAAATGCACCGCGCCATTGATCCTGTGTTGGACGAGGCAGATCCCATCGAGGGATTCTATCATTTAGAGGTGTCGTCCACCGGCATTGAGCGGGAGCTGAAGACCGACCGTCATATCCAAGCCAGCGAGGGCTGGAGCGTGGAGCTGCGGTTATACGCCCCTGTAAATGGAACCAAAATCTATACAGGTAAGCTCTTTCCCTTGGGCGAGAACGGCGAGATTTGCATTGCGGCAGATCCCGACGGACGGGAAATTTCGTTCCCCCGCCAATCGGTGGCGTCCTTGCGTACCACCTACGATTACGACGACGAGAATTGATCACAGAGAGATCATCAGAAAGGATAAAGAAGAATGAACGCAGAGTTTTTTACCGCCCTTGAACTGCTTGAAAAGGAGAAGGGTATTCCGGCAGATTACATGATCGAGAAGATCGAGGCAGCATTGGTGTCCGCTTACAAGAAGGAATACGGCAACAATACCAACGTCCGTGTCCTGATCGATCCCGCAAAGAAGGACGTTCGTGTATATCAGCAAAAAGAAGTGGTTGAGGTGGTGGAGATCCCCGAAACGCAGGTGAGTTTGGAGGACGCAAAACTCAAATCCAAGAGAGCTACCGTTGGAACGGTGCTGGAATATGAGGTTAAAACCAAGGATTTCCGTCGGTTGAGCGCTGCGGCGGCAAAGTCGGTGATCATCCAGGGCATCCGCGAGGGCGAGCGCCGCGCGATGCAGGAGGCTTACGAGAATAAGCACGAGGAGATCATCACCGCAACCGTCAGCAAGGTGGATCCCGAAACCGGCAACGTGGTGCTGGATACGGGCACCAGCCGCGCCGTCCTGCTTCGCTCGGAGCAGATCCCCGGGGAGACCTTCCGCGTGGACGACAAGATCAAGGTGTTCGTCATGGAAGTGAACAAGGAGAGCAGAGGTCCCATCGTCACGCTTTCGAGAGCGCACGCAGGCTTGGTTCGCAGAATGTTTGAGTTGGAGATCCCCGAGATTGCGGACGGGATCGTTTTGGTGAAGGGTGTGAGCCGTGAGGCCGGCTCCCGTACCAAGATCGCCGTGATGTCCAGAGATCCCGACGTGGATCCCGTAGGCGCTTGTATCGGTAGCCACGGCTCCAGAATTTCGGGTATCGTGGACGAACTCCGCGGCGAGAAGGTGGATATTATCAAGTACAGTGAGCAGATCGAGGAATACGTAGCCGCAGCGTTGGCACCTGCAAACGTGCTGTCGGTGACGGTTACGGGAGAGCGGAGCTGCCGCGTCCGCGTGGAGCCGGATCAGCTGTCCCTTGCCATCGGTAAGGAAGGTCAGAACGCCCGTCTGGCTGCAAGACTGACGGGATTTAAGATCGACATCAAGTCAAGCAACGACGATCTTGATGCGTGAGATTTGACGGTCAGATGGAAAAAAAGGTGAGAAAGATTCCCATGCGTCAGTGCATGGGGTGTAACGAGCATAAGCCCAAGCTTGAGCTTTTGCGAGTGGTCCGAAGCCCCGAAAATCAGGTGTCCTTGGACTTCACGGGAAAGAAATCGGGCAGGGGTGCATATATCTGCCGTTCGGTGAAATGCTTGCAGAGAGCAAGAAAGAGCCGTCGGCTGGATCGGATCCTGGAGTGTGAGATCCCCGAGGAGGTTTACGACGCCATGGAGCAGGAGCTTCTGGAAAATGGCTGACGAAACAAAATCGGGCGGTATCCCAAGCGTGTTGAGCGCGTTGGGGCTTTGCGCCAAGGCGGGGAAGCTGATCTGCGGAACGCCGCTGATCTGCGAAGCGCTGAAAGCGAAAAAAAAGATATTTCTCGTGGCGGAGTCGTGGGATAATTCAGACAACACGAAAAAACGCCTTCAAGACCGTTGCGGCTTTTACGGAGTGGAAAAGATTCGTTTGAAGTGTGACGGTGACACCCTGGCGAAAGCCTTGGGGAAACACGGCAGAGTTTCTGCCGCGGCGATTACGGACGAACAGCTTTGCCGATTGGTGTTGAGCAAGGTGCGTTCGGGAACATAATTAGATCACCCGGGAGTCTGCGGCTCCGCGGGGGAATCGGGAGGGTATATGGCTGATACGAAAACACAATTTAAACTCAACAAGCTGGCAAAGGATCTTGGACTGAAGGGAAAAGATCTGATGGAGATCCTGTCAAAGCACGGGAAGGAGGTCACGGCGCAGAAAACGCTGGAGGCGTCCGAATTCGACATTCTGTTTGATACGGTCACCCGCGAAAATCAGATCGACGACGTGGGGGCTTATCTTGACGGGAAGACCTATATTCCTTCCAAAAAGAAGCCCGCAAAGGCGGAAAAGGCGGCAGAGAAGAAGCCTGCGGAAGAAAAGCCCGCAGTGGAGCCGGCGGCTGAAAAGCCTTCCGAAAAGGTGGCTGAAAAGACAGCGGAAGCGCCTGTCGCGGTAGAAAAAACGGCTGAAAAGCCCGTGGCAAAGGAAGAAAAGCCCGCAGAAAAGGCAGAAAAGCCTGCCGAGCCTTCCAAGAAAGCCGCAGAAGCGGAAAAATCCACGCAGAAGAAAGCGGAGGAGTCGGTTGCCGAGGCAAAGAAGCCGGCATCTGACAGCGTCCGTCCTTCGGCTGCTGTAAATACCGAAAAAGCATCGGGAGCGCGTCCGCAGAACGCAGGATCCCAACAGAAGACCAATACAAATCCCTCGTCGGGCGCACGTCCCGCAGCAAACGCGGCAAGCGGAAGAACGTCCGGCGGCTTCGGCGCCAACGGCGGTTATCAGCCCCGTCAACAGAGCGGGACCGCGGGCAACGGCGCGCGCCCCTATTCGGGCGGCGGTCAGGTGAACACCCTGCGCAATCCCTACGGTCAGTCCGCGCAAGGCGGATTTGGTGGCAACCGTCCCCAGCAGAGCGGCAATAACCGTTCTCCCTTTGGCGGAAACGATCGCTTCGGCGGTGGTCACGACGGCTTTGGCGGCGGACGCTCGGGCGGTCAGAACCGTTCCCAGGGCAACCGTGATCGCGGCGGCAGAGGATTTGATAAGGATAAGGGAGATTTCAATCCCGGCGGACCTCGCGATACCTTTAAGGCACAGCCCATCGTCAGAGGTGCTGCCACCAACGTCAATCCCGACGGCACGCTGAAGGGCCCTCGCGTGGTGGATACCAGAGGATCCTCTAACGTGGATCTCTCCAAGTACGATGAAAAGCTGGAAACCTTTGCAACCGACCGCGAGAACGATCTGCGGGGCGGCAACCAGAGAGTGAAGAAGCAGTCGGGCGGACAGCAGGCCTTCGGCGGCAAGGGACAGTTTGGCGGCAAGGGTAAGAAGGGACGTGGACAGAGCGTTCCCATGCAGTCCAACGTGATCAAGCGTCCCACCAGCGTGGAGCTTCCCGAGGAGATCGTGGTCGGTCAGCTGGCGTCCCGTTTGATGGTCACTGCGGGCGAGGTCGTGAAGAAGCTCATTATGATGGGCATGATGGTCACGGTGAACCAGGTGATCGAATACGATTACGCCGCGTTGGTATGTGAAGAATTCGGCGTGACTGCCACCAAGGAAGTGGTAGTCAGCATTGAGGATAAGCTGTTCGACGAGGTGGCTGACACCGAGGAGCAGCTCCAAACCCGCGCACCCGTGGTGTGCGTCATGGGACACGTTGACCACGGTAAAACGTCCATTCTGGACGCCATCCGTCACGCCAACGTTACCGCAGGCGAGGCAGGCGGTATCACCCAGCACATCGGCGCGTACCGTGTGAACGTCAACGGCAGAGATATGACCTTCCTGGATACCCCCGGACACGAGGCGTTTACCGCGATGCGTGCAAGAGGTGCCATGGCTACCGACATCGCCATTCTGGTGGTGGCGGCGGACGACGGCGTGATGCCCCAGACCGTGGAAGCCATTAACCCCGCCAAGGCGGCAGGCATTGAGATCGTGGTTGCTATCAACAAGATGGATAAACCCAGTGCCAACCCCGACGCCATCAAGCAGGAGCTGACCAAATACGATCTGGTTCCCGAGGAGTGGGGCGGTGACGTGATCTGCGTACCCGTTTCCGCGCTGAAGCACGAGGGCATCGACGAGCTGTTGGAAACCGTGCTGCTGGTTGCGGACATGAAGGATCTGAAGGCAAATCCCGACCGCCGCGCAAAAGGTATCGTCATCGAAGCCAAGCTGGACAAGGGACGCGGTCCCGTTGCCACGGTGCTGGTGCAGAACGGTACCCTCCGAAACGGAGATATTATCATTGCGGGTACGGCAGTGGGACGCGTGCGTTCCATGACCGACCACAACGGAAAGCAATTGAAGGAAGCCGCGCCCTCGGTTCCCGTGGAGATCACGGGCTTGGCAGAGGTTCCTTCCTCGGGTGACGAATTCCAGGCGGTGGAAGACGAGAGAATGGCAAGAACGCTGGCAGACCAACGCCGCGATTCCGCAAAGGAAGAGGTGTTCCGCGCCAACGCGA
Source organism: Eubacteriales bacterium (assembly GCA_045535705.1). Classification (GTDB taxonomy): domain Bacteria; phylum Bacillota; class Clostridia; order Oscillospirales; family CAG-272; genus UMGS1865. The sequence continues at coordinate 16,114 of JAZSMC010000007.1, read as the reverse complement.
GAGCAAGCCTCAACGATCTGTTCGCGCAGATCTCCGAGGGCGTAAAGAATCTGAACGTCATCGTCAAGGCAGACGTTGGCGGCTCCGTGGAAGCTGTGAAGCAGTCCTTGGAGAAGCTGTCCAACGAGGAAGTCAAGGTCCGCGTGATCCACGCGGCGGCTGGCGGTATCACCGAGGGCGACGTGACCTTCGCGGCGGCATCCGACGCGATTATCGTGGGCTTCAACGTCCGCCCCGACAAGTCGGCTCTGGACTCCGCCGAGCGTCAGAACGTGGAAATCCGCACGTACCGCGTGATCTACGAGTGCATCGAGGAGATCGAGGCGGCGATGAAGGGTATGCTGGCGCCCAAGTTCAAGGAAACGCTGTTGGGACACGCCGAGGTTCGTCAGACCATTCACGTTCCCAGCGTTGGAACCATTGCGGGATGCTACGTTCAGGACGGGAAAATCACCCGTCAGTCCCAGATCCGTGTGCTGCGTGACAGCGTGGTGATCTTTGAAGATAAGATCTCCTCGCTCAAGCGTTTCAAGGACGATGCCAAAGAGGTTGCCAGCGGCTACGAGTGCGGCGTTGGATTGGAAAAGTTCAACGACATTAAAGTGGGCGACGTGCTGGAAGCCTTCATCATGGAGCAGATCGAGGTCAAATAACGAGCAAGAGGATCTCCCGACGGCTCTGGAACAGAAAGGACGGTTGCGATGCGTCGTGAAAAATCCTGCGGTGCGTTGGTTTTGCGCCGCGACGAGGAAAGCGGAAAAACCTACATTTTGATGATCCGCCATAAAAACGGCGGGCACCGTTCCTTCCCAAAGGGGCATATGGAACGGGGAGAAACCGAATATATGACCGCCATCCGCGAGGTTTTTGAGGAAACCGCGGTGCAGATCCGTATTTTGTCCGATTTTCGTCAGACGGTACACTACAATCCCATGCCCGGGGTTCGCAAAGAGGTGGTTTATTTCCTCACGGAAACCACCCAGAAGGAGATCCGCCCCAGAGCGGGCGAGATCGCCCAGGTGGAGTGGGTCCCGTTGGAGCAGGCGGAAGCTTCGCTCACCCACGAGAATGACAAGACCATTCTCCGTGCGGCAATCGAAACCGTGAAAAAGAACGGGTATCCTTTGTCGGGAACAGGCACCAATCCTTGATTTCTCGCATACCCTTTAGCAGAAACTTTCTGCAAGGAGGGGATATTCCATGAAAATGATCGTTTGGAAAGCACCGCCCATTCTTTCTCCGATCCTTAAAAAGCTGTTTTCGGGGAATGGTGAAAAAAAGGAGAAACCAAGATAATAACTGAAAGGAAGTAATAAAATGAGATACAGAATTCGACTGGACACCATGTCCGACGTCAACCGTTTCGTAAAGATGGCAACAAAAAACACGGGAAAGATCACCTTGAGCGACGGTGAAAACTTTACCGTAAGCGGAAAATCCTTGCTCGGTGCCATGTACACCATGGAGTGGGATCAAGTGTTCTGTGAATCCGAAAACGAGATCTACTACGAGATCAAGGACTTCATCGTTGACGAGTCCGATCCCGTAGAGGAAAACTGAATTTGACGGAACGGGCGGAGCAAACGCACAAATGCGGTTGCTTCGTCCGTATGCTTTTTTATTACATAAATATTTTCAAATGAAAAAATTCAAAAAAAAATCAACTTTTTTTGCGGAACATCTTGATTTTTGGGGAAAGATATATTACAATATTAAGTGATAAATTTTTGCAATGCTTACAGGAGTAAAAAGATGGCAAATTTTAAGAAGATCGGGATTCTGACCTCGGGCGGCGATGCTCCCGGAATGAATACCTGCATCAGAGCCGTGGCAAGCAAAGCCGCATCTCTGGGGATTGAGGTTGTCGGTGTGGTTGGTGGCTACGCAGGTTTGATGCGCGGAGAGTTCACCAAGCTCACTCAAAAAGAAATGAGCCGTGCCATTGGTTTGGGGGGTACGATGCTCTATTCCAGCCGTTGCCCGGAATTCAAAGAGGAAGCCGGCGTGATGGCGGCTGTGAAGATCTGCCGCGATCACAATATTGACGCGCTGGTTTGCATCGGCGGCGACGGAACCTTCCGCGGTGCTACCGATATGACCTTGCACGGAATCCCCTCTATCGGGCTTCCCGGTACCATTGACAACGATATTACCGCCACCGATTATACCATCGGTCTGGATACCGCCATCAACACCACCGTGGATATGGTGGACTGTCTGCGCGACACCTGTGAATCCCACGCCCGTTTGAACGTGGTGGAAGTGATGGGACGGGACTGCGGTCAGATTGCTCTTTACGCTGCCATTGCGTCGGGCGCCGTTGCCGTTGCCGTTCCCGAGGTTCCCTTTGATGAAGCGGCGGCAATTCGTCGTATTCGTAATCTGCGCGCCGCAGGCAAGCGCGGCATGATCGTGATGGTTTCCGAAGGTATGCGTAATCCCGACGGTACGCCCTACGGCGAAACTTTGGCGAAGAAGATCCAAGCTGAAACGGGAGTGGAAACCAAGTTCGCGCGTTTGGCGCACACCGTTCGCGGCGGAAATCCCACCGTTCGTGACCGTGCCACCGCAGCTGAAATGTCCATGGAAGCCGTGGAGCTGTTGATCCAAGGAAAGAGCAACGTGGTGATGTGTGAGTTGGACGGCGAAGTGAAGCCCGTTGATATCTCCTGGGCGCTCATCGCTGACAGAATGTACAAAAGCAAGCTGAAGCCCGGCGACTTGGACAAGTTCTCCCCCGAGGAGATCAAAGCCATGGAAGCTCTGGCTGAGAAACGCCGCGCTGAAATTAAACGCCTTTACGCCGTCGCCAACGATATGGCTTTTTGATGGGTGTAATATAGGAAGGTTGCGGACGCTGTCCGCACCTGCTGAAGGGACTTTTGAAAAAGCCCCTTAAGAATTCTCAAAACCTTCAACGAAAAAGCTACCCTCGGTAGGTCGTGCTATGTTTGCACTTCCTAACGAGGGTAGCCTTATATTTATTCGTTGAATGCTTTTGGGATTCTTAAACCCTTTTTGAAAAAGGGTTTAAGCGGAGCGCGAGGAAGAGCCTCGCGACCTTTGTATGGGCAAAGCCCATGACCTAATTATCTCACCAAATGCCGTTTGATCTTGCGGGTGGGAGTTTTGGGAAATTCGGTTTCGCGAAGCTGGAAGGACGCGATGCGCTTGTAGTCTGGCAAGGAGCCGTTGACTTCCGCCACGGCGCGGCGCAGGAGAATTTCGATCTGTTCCCGAGAGGCACCGTCCCCGTACTGTTGGGAGATCCGCTCCACGTCGGGGTAAAGCAGCGCCGCGATGCAGGAATCTTTTTCGCCGTTTTGTTGGAGCGGAACCACTACCGCTTCTTTTATAAATGCTGATCGACAGAGCAAGGCTTCCAATTCTTCGGGGAAGATCTTTTTCCCGTCCGACGTAGTGATGACGTTTTGCAACCGTCCCAGGACGTGCAAAAATCCGTCTTCGTCGATATATCCCATATCCCCCGTATAATACCAACCGTCGCGGAGCACTTCCTTCGTGCGGCGAGGCAGGCGAAAATAGCCCAGCATCACGCTGTCTCCACGGTAGCGGATCTCTCCGATGCCGTCTTCCTGCATATCCGCGATGTCCAAAAGCGCGTTGGGCGTGGGAAGCCCAACAGAGTCGTCACGATAGAGGGGGTCGCGGTTCAGCGCCATGACGGGGGCGCACTCGGTGGAGCCGTATCCCTGCAACACGTGGATCCCAAGATCCCGAAGTCCTTTCACCGCCTCTGCGGACACCGCCGATCCACCCGAAAGCATCAGCCGTAACCGTCCGCCAAAGCCTTTGTGAAGCGCCGCAAGGCTTTTCTGCTTGGCGGCAAGCTGCAGAGTCAGGTTCGGCAGAGCGTTGGTCACGTCGATGATCCGACGCACCCGTCCTTCCGCGCCGCGGCTGCGGATCTGCTCCCATACCCGACGGTACATTCCCTCTACAATGGCGGGAATACAGATCATCACCGTGGGACGAGCTTCCTTGAGATCTTTTCCGATCAGCTCCAGCCCTTCGGAGAACGTCACCGAGCATCCAGCCGACAAGGGGCACAAAAAGCCACAGGTACATTCATAAATATGATGCAAGGGCAACACCGACAAAAACGAGTCTTCTTCCCCGATCAACACCATACGGCGCATTTCGGAAATATTGAAGCACAGATTGCGGTGGGACAGCATTACGCCGCGGGATTCGATTCCCGACGCCGAGGTGAACATCAAAGCGCACATGGCGTTGGCGTCCACGTCAATATGGAGATACCGACGATCTCCGCCGCGGATCCGTTGCTTGCCACGGCGGATCCATTCTTTTAAAGAGGAGAACGGAACCACGGTCAGGTTTGCTTTTGCAAATTTGGGACAAAGGCCGTCGGCGCAGAGCACTGCCGCTCCGTCGGTAAATTTCGCGATCTCCACTGCCTCGTTCTCGGAAAGCGCGGGATTCAGCGGAACGACAACACCGCCGCCGCACACCACCGCCATATAAGCCACCGCCCACAGATAGCAGTTCTCACCCATGAGCAGGACCCGCTTGCCCGTCAGATCCGCGGCGAGAAGCTCCGCCCCCAATCCGTTGACGTCGGCGTAGAACCTTCCGTAGGAATAGGGACGGTACGTCCCGTCTTCCTTTTGTAGAAACGCCGTATTTTTTCTGTGCTTTTCAACGCTTGACTTGAATAACTGCTTTAAATCGTCATAACACTCAACGGGATAATTCTGATATTTCATCCGATCATCTCCTTATGACTTTAGAATTTGTCTATGGTGATCACCGTAAAGTAGGACGGATCCAATTGACTGACCGCAGAAGACACCATCCGCCGAATCTCATCCTCGGAATCCTTACATTCAAAGGGAACTGCCACGTCAAAGATCAGATTGGTGTGGGTGGTACCCCGAACGAATCGGAAATCGTGGATATTCATGCCCTTATTCAATTCCCTCACCGCCTGCGCCACCTGTGCGCGAAGTCGGTTGATCTCCTCGTCGTCGGTGACGATGGGATCCATATGGATGGTGGCACAGATGCCGCACTCCCGACGGAGCCGCCGCTCCAGATTATCCACCATGTCGTGGGAAGCAAATACGTCCATCGAGCCGTCCACCTCCACGTGCAAAGACGCAATCACGTGCCCCGGGCCGTAGTTATGCACCTCCAGATCGTGGATGCCCAACACGCCTTCGCAGCCGTCGGCGACCTCGGTGATCTGACGAACCACTTCTTCCGAGGGCGCGCCCCCCAGAATGGAGTCCTTCGCTTCCAGCAAGATCTTAATACCCGAAACCAGGATCAGCGCCGCCACCATCACGCCAACGTAGGCGTCTAAATTCCAGTTCAGCGCAGGGAACAGTAGAGAGATCAGAGTGGTGATCAGCACCGCACCCGTGGAAAGCACGTCGGACAGCGAATCCGCCGCCGTCGCTTTCATCACCGAGGAATCAATGCGCCGTCCGATTTTGGTATTAAAATATGCGATCCAAAGCTTCACCAGTACCGATCCGCCCAAAACGCCAACCGACACCCAACTTCTCGCGGGGGGCTGGGGGGATAGGATCTTTTGCACCGACTCCACCAGCAGATCCAATCCGATGTGTAAAATCAAAAAGGATACGATCAAAGACGCTACGTATTCGATCCTTCCGTGACCGAAGGGGTGTTCTCTGTCGGCGGGCTTGGAAGAAATGCGGAACGAGATCAGCGAGATCAACTGGGAACCTGCGTCGGAGAGGTTGTTGACCGCGTCCGCGCGTATTGCCACCGATCCCGTCAGTACGCCCACCGCAAATTTTGCCCCAAACAGCAAAGCGTTGAGGATCATTCCCAAAACGCTGACCATGGTTCCGTAAGCGCGGCGCACCTCTGGATCCGAGGTGTTTTTATAATTCTTGATCAATAGCTTTGATAATAACGATACCATGATTTCTCCTCAAATATTATCCCCAGTATTTCCGATCCAACGAGCGGAACTGGATGGCTTCCGCCACGTGTTGAGCGCGGATGACCTCGCTTTTGTCCAGATCCGCAATGGTTCGGGCTACCCGCAACACGCGATCGTATCCTCTGGCACTCAATCCCATCTGATCGTACGCCGCCTTTAAAAGCGCCGAAGCACCGTCGTCGATCCGACAGTAGGCGCGGATCCCTGCGGAATCCAATTGGGCGTTGCAAAACACATCGGGACGGTCTTTCATCCGTTCCGCCGCAAACTTTCTCGCCTCGGTAACGCGTCGGCGAATCACCGCCGACGTTTCTGCGCGGTCATCCCGCGCCGAGATCTCCTCGTAGGTCAAAGACGGTAATTCGATCTGAATATCCATTCTGTCCAGCATCGGTCCGCTGATCTTGGAAACGTATCTCTGCACGTCCCCCCGTTTGCAGGTGCAGGGATGGGTTGGATGCCCGAAATATCCGCACCGACAGGGATTCATCGCGCCCACCAGCATGAACGAGCATGGGAAGGTCACCCGTCCGTTGGCGCGCGTGATGGTCACGCGCCGATCTTCCAAGGGCTGACGGAGAGAGTCGGTGACCTGCTTTGGAAATTCCGGAAACTCGTCTAAAAACAGTACCCCGTTGTTGGCAAGGGACACCTCGCCCGGCAGAGGATTGACTCCGCCTCCCACCAAAGAAGCGGAGCTCATAGTGTGATGGGGCGAGCGGAACGGACGCGCCGTCAGAAGCGAAACGCCCTCGGGCAGCGTTCCCGCCACCGAGTGGATCTTGGTGGTTTCAATGGCTTCCGCAAAGGTCAGAGGGGGCAATATGGACGGCAACCGCTTGGCAAGCATGGATTTTCCCGTACCGGGCGGTCCGATCAGCAGAATGTTGTGTCCCCCTGCCGCCGCCACTTCCATGGCGCGCTTCGCCATCGCCTGCCCTCTCACGTCCGCAAAATCCATGGTATACTGTTCAAATGCTTGCGTAAAGGACGAACGGTCACACGCAACGGGACGAATGGACCTCTGTCCGTTGAGATGCTCCACCAATTCTCTCATATTTTGCACGGCGTAGACCGTGATCCCCTCTACGGCAGCGGCTTCGTGCGCGTTAGACGCAGGCGCGTAAAACTCGGAAAAGCCCGCATCTCTGGCGGCAACGCACATACAGAGCGCGCCTCGCACGCCGCGAACTTCCCCCGACAGGGAAAGCTCACCCACGAAGCATTTTCCGTCCAGGGAAACGTCCCGACGGATCACGCCCGAGCTGCGAAAGATCCCCGTCAAGATCGCCAAATCAAAAGCAGAGCCTTCCTTTTTTCGGTCAGCAGGGGCAAGATTCACCGTGATCTTGGCATAGGGAAAGGGATAACCGCTGTTGGAGCAGGCGTTCCATACCCGTTCCTTTGCTTCCCGAACCGCCATGTCGGGCAGTCCCACAATGTCAAAGCCTTCCAGCTTATCTCTTAAATTACATTCCACGGTGACGGGAAATCCCTCGATCCCACAGATCCCCGCGCTGTACGCCGCCGATAACATTACTTCCGTTCTCCTTATGTATACGTTCTTTTGCTTCAATTTATGATATATTGTGATATTATTATACTCCATCGGGCATATCTTGTCAAGTTTTTTGACTGATTTTGGAAAAATCAGAACGAAAAGGTTGCGAACTCTGTCCGGACAAATGCCGTGGACTTTGCCCACACCCGCTGAACCCCTTTTTGGAGAAATGGTTTAAGCGGAGAGCGAGGTAGAATCTCGCAGCCATTCGGCGCGGACAAAGTCCACGACTTTTTTCAAGAAATTTTTAACTAATTTTCACAAAATCATTGACAAAATTCGGCAATGGGAGTATAATTGGGATAGTCATAGAAATTATGGCAAAAAACATTTGGAGGAAAACTCTATGAAACAACTCAACGTACCCAAGAAGCTGACGGCAAGGGTGCAGATCTGGGCAAGCGTATTGCTTTTGATCATTGCCACTTGCTTGAGCCTCACCCCCATCATCACCCTCAACACCGTGGATAATGCCGACGATATCAACAAGATGCTGGCCGACATCACCCCCGAGGGCACCGAAGCGTTTACAATTCCCGAAACCGTGGACGTCAGCGCTATTAAGATCGTGAAATCGGTTGGCGTGATCGCCAAGGTGGTGAAGACCACTATGGACGCCGCAAAAGCCGAGGACATGAGCAACGTTGGCAGTGACATTGCCGAGGTGTTCAAGACCGAGGACGGTCAGGAAACCATCGTCATCGCGCTCTCGTTCGCTACCACCGTTTCGTCCAATTTTGACACCAAGGATACCAGTGGTTCCGGTATTCTCGCAAGCGTGCTGACCGTAATGGTATCCGTGATCGCGCTGATCGCGTTGCTGGTGCTGACCTTCGTGATCCCCGTGATGCTGTTGGTTGCAACGGTATCCGCGCTGATCTCCGCGCTGGCAAACCTCTCTACGCCCGAAGAGGTGTCCACCAAGATCGGCAGAAAGCTTCCCGGCTTCATTTCTCTGCCTTTCACCCTCATGCTGTTCCAGTGTGTGGTTCCCGGCATGACCTACGGCAGCGGCATCGTTGGAATCTGCGTGACCGCAATTCTGGCAGCTGTTTTGGGACTGGTGATCTCCAGACTCCGTACTTACGACGCTCCCGCATTCAGATACCTCAACATCGTTCAGGGGGTATCTCTGTTGGGAATCGTTGGATTCGCGGTGTTCTTCTTCAACCTCGTGAAAACCAATATCTTTACAAACTTCCTGCACGGAAAGTTTGCTGATTACGTCGTTGCCGTTGCAAAGGTAATGGCGGCGAACACCAGAGCTGATAGCAAGCCCGAGATCAACAACGGCTATCTGATCGACCTTGCTTTGATCTTCGTTTACGTGATCTTTGCTCTGGCATCCGTGACCTACCTTGAAAAGTGCGTGCAGCGTTTGGCTTGCAGTGCCAGCGCAAACAAGAAGGGCGCGTTCCCCAAGGATACCTGCATCGTCCGCGCGATCCTGATGCTTGCCGTTTACATCCTGCCCACCGTGGTGATGGGACGCAATAGCTTCTACAAGGATCCCACGTCCACGGCTGTCACAGGCGACGAATCTCTCTTGGCTCTGAACGCAGAGGAAGGCTCCGCGCTGAATATGGTGCTGGTTGGAATCATCCTGATGCTGGTTGCCGAGATTGCTTTGATCGTTCTGAAGGCAGTGTTCTGCAAGGGTATGAACCGTGAAAGCATGACGGCTCTTATGAGCGGCGCTGAAACGGCTGAAGCAGCAGAAGCTGTGGCAGAACCCGAAGCAGTTGCTGAGGAAACCGCCGAGGAAGCCGCAGAAGAAGCTGTTGAAGAAACCGCTGAAGAAACGGTTGAGGAAGCAGCAGAAACCGAAGCAGTTGCAGAAGAAGCAACCGAGGAAGTTGCACAGTGATCTGAATATGCTATGGGGTGAGTCAAATCATTTGACTCACCCCATATTGTCTAATATCAACCACCGGGTGGTAGAGGAATAGATAGGAACGCAAGATTTTAGAGGCTCCCTCTCGGAGGGAGCCTCTGATTTGTGCAACTCTTTGGCTTCTGTTTCAGCAATCGGGGGGCGTAGTGGTTTCTATTTATTCTTCTAAAACGGATAATAACCGTTTTTTCATTTCGGGCGGAACCTCTTTATGGATCAATCGGTCATAAATAGGCAAAAGGCTTTCACCAGATCGTGGGGCATCAGTTTTTGATTTTGCATTACGGCTTCTCGGGCAAGAACGTCCAATTCGTCAACCACAATTTTTTTGCTGTCTTTATATTCGTGGAAAAAGACGTCCCTGTGGAGATTGCTGGCTTCCACCAGATGAAAAATTGACGCCTGATAGAGCGTATAAAATTTTTCGTCTTTCAAAAGCTCCTCGTGGATATGCAAATACAACGCGATCTGTTTTGCGAATTCGAAAGGATCCCGGGCGCTGTCGGTAAATTTCTCAATTTCTTCGTTTTCCAGTGCCAGATATCCGTCCATAAAATAGCAGTTTATATTTCGTTCGGTATAGATCTTTTCAAGACCTCAGTGATTTTAGGCTGTGATTATTCGAAAGATGTGCTAAACGAACTGTCTAAAGCGATTGTTGATGTCGGTTCCGAAGATAAAGCGGTGTATGATGCAAGGATAAGCTCTCTAAATCTTGTAAAACAAGCAAGAAAAGCCGCGTTCGACAGTTTCGATGCTCGTGTTTCGCAGGCATATATAGCATATTACTCTTAAAATTCAAAGGCAAGTCGAGGATTTTTCTTCGGCTTGCTTTTATTTCATAATCAATATAGTATCGATAATTTTCTTTTTGACAACTATAAGCCCCAAATGACTGTAATTGGTCTTGGGAAATAGAGCGATATTACACATGCCCCCAAAAATGTAATTAAAATAAAAAAACAAACCGATAAAATCTTAAAAAGGTCTTGACAAAGAGGGAAAAATTGTGTATAATATGGGAGAACGCAGGCAGAAGGAAACGGCAGCCTGCGAACGAGTACACGGAGAAGTACTCAAGAGGCCGAAGAGGCGCCCCTGCTAAGGGTGTAGGCCGGCTAAACCGGCGCGAGAGTTCAAATCTCTCCTTCTCCGCCAAAAAATACGAGGACATTGTCCTCGTATTTTTTTATCCAAGCCGCAGGCATGGCATATCATCGCCGCGCGAAGTGCGGTGCATATCATCAGCCCTTCGGGCTGTATATCATCACGCTTTAGCGTGTATATTCCCTGCGGCTTGATGATTTACAATGCTTTGCATTGATGATATACCGCAACGAGCTGCGGATGATATACACGCCTATGGCGTGATGAGGACGCGAGAGCTCAAACCCAAACGAAAAAACGCGAAAATATCTTTTTTATCGTCCGTTCACAAAAAAGAACCATAATTTTGATACGGTCGTATCGAGTTACGGTTCTTTTTTATTGTAAGAGACAAAACCGAAAATTCCGCAGTCAAAAAACTATCGTCGGTTTTTTTCGCAGAGGCGGCTCCGATGCCCCGGACCATTGATCTCACGTCCTTGACGGGCGTTCTTATTTGATCCGCATGCTTGCGATGCGGTTGGCATTTGGAGTCACGATACAGGACCAATTGGTGTGATAGATCACCAGCCCCGGCTTGCCACCCGCCGGTTTTTTTACGTTCCGTACCGTGGTGTAGTCCACTTCCACGTTCTGCCCGTCGGCACCCTTGGAAAAGGCTGCGGCGATCTCGGCGGCGTCGGTGAAATCCTGTTCAGGCGGTTCCTCGCCGTTGCAAAGCATCACGGTGTGGGAGCCGGGAAGATTCTTGACGTGAAACCAGTAGTCGTTCTTTCCCGCCAGCTTGTGGGTGATATATTCGTTCTGAAGATTGTTTTTTCCGCAGAGGACGCGGTAGCCGTTGGTGGTACGGAACTCTGCCACGGTGGGGGCGGAATTCTTTTTGGAAGCGGTGTAGTGCTTCATTTTGGATGCGTAACCCGAGCGGTAAAGCTCTTCCCGAATTTCAGCCAGATCCGCGGCGGTTTCCGCGCGGGCAAGGGAATCCAGCACCGAATCCAGATAGCGCAGCTCGGCTTCGCCGATGGCGATCTGCTTGGTCAGCTCCACCTTCGCGGTTTTGGACTTATTGTATTTCTTATAGAGCCTTTGGGCATTGGCGGCAGGGGAGAGTCTGGAATCCAATTCGATCACGCACACCCCAAAGCTGCCGTCGTCCCGATTGTCCTCGTAATCGGTCAACTCTGCTCTCGTCATGCCGCGGGAGAGCTGATAGAGATTGGCAGTGATGAGATCGGCTTGCTTTTTGTATTCCGCGCCCTTTTCGCAATCCGCCAGCTCCCCCCGTTGCAGCTCCAGTTTTTTTCGAATACGGGTATCGGAGGCGGTGAGGATCCGAAGCACGTCGGCGGCTTTTTGCTTGACGTGGGCTTCGCGGTCACGGGATCCGAAATATGCGTCCAGCAGTTGGCTGACGCTGCCGTACGGTCTGACCGTCAAATTGCCGTAGTGCGTCAGTTGACAAAAAGCGTATTCCGTCGGCTTCTCACCCTCCAAAACCATGCAGGGCGAAAACCGTTCCTCTTGAATTTCCCTGACCGTCTGTGAAAAAGCCGCCCATAGCCGTCCCCCGTCGGTTTCTCCCAAGGTTCGGTCAAGACTGCCGTTGGCGCGGTAGGCGATCTCGCGGGACACGGTGGCGGAGATCCCCAGATAGACGTTGGAGATATAACGGTCGCACGGTCCGTCGGGATTGGCTTGCGCAAAGCGATCCAGAAAATCGCGTTCGGATTCTTCCAGGGGGTTCTGCTTTTCTTGCTTCGGGGGAAGCTCGTACCGCATCCCGGGCAATACCTGACGAAGCCCCGACGTGGTGAAATCCACGGGGCGAAGCACCGAGATCACCTTGTCGTTTTCGTCGGTGAACATCAGATTGCTGTATTTTCCCATCACTTCCGCGATCAGGTGACGGCGGCAGGGGAATCCCATTTCGTCCTTGGTTTCAAAGGTAAAGCGCGCCACGCGCTCAAAGCCCTCTTGCTTTACGTCGGTCAGCTTGGAGCCTTGCAGATGCTTCCTCAAAAGCATACAGAGCATGGGGGGCGTCATCGGATTTTCGCGCTGGATCTCGGTGAAGCTCACGCGAGGGTTATTGGAGCCCGCGTTGATCAGCAAACGCCGTCCCCCCTCAAAGCTCCGCATCTGCAAAATGATCTCGTCCCGTTCGGGTTGGAACACCTTTTCGATCCGCGCGCCCAGCGCCGTTTGGCGGATCTCGGAGATCACGCAGGCAAGCATACCCGCATCAAAAGCCATGTTTTCAGCCCCCTTTTCCGGCTTTTTTCAAAAAATTCCAAAAATATTATACCACACCGTTGCAATTTTGGCAAGAGAATGTTATAATAAATACAAGGAATCTCTAAAAATTCCACGCACGCAGAATATTTAGAGATCCCCCTATATTGAAAATCATATCATCCGAAGAAAGAGGTGTCGTATGAACCGTACAGTCATCGGAATTGACGTTGGGGGTACCACGACGAAGATCGTGGGCTTCCGAAAGAACGATCTGGGGAAACGGGAGCTGATCGAGCCGCAATTTGTGCGCGCCACCGATCCCATGACTTCCATTTACGGTGCGTTTGGAAAATTCACCGCAGAGAACGGCTTGGGGCTGTCCGACATTGAGTGCATTATGATGACGGGGGCAGGCTCGTCCAATATCCGCAATGGGATCTACGATCTCCCTTGCTGCTCGGTGCCCGAATTTTCCAGTAGCGGCATTGGGGGACTGTATCTATCGGGCTTGACCGAAGCCATCGTGGTCAGCATGGGAACGGGAACGGCTCTGATCCATGCCAGCCGCACGGACGAAAAATACAATATTGAGTACCTTGGCGGAACCGGCGTTGGGGGCGGAACCCTGGTGGGGCTTTCCCGTCGGATCCTGGGCGTGGACTCCATTGAGCATATCGAGCAGCTCTGCGCCGACGGAAATCTGGAAAACATCGATCTCCGCATCAAGGATATTTCCCAAAATCATACTTACCACGGCATCAATGAAAATCTTACCGCCGCTAACTTTGGAAAGGTGTCGGATATTGCAACACCGTCCGATCTGGCGCTGGGGATTGCCAATATGGTGGCGGAAACCGTAGCCATGCTTGCGATCTTTGCCGCCAGGAGCTTTCAACTGAAGGACATCGTTCTGATCGGAAATCTGACACGGATCGCGCCCATCCGCGCCGCTTTTGAGGGGCTTTCGGATAGCTTTGGCGTTCGGTTCATCATTCCCGAGAACGCCCAGTTCGGCACCGTGATCGGCGCGGCGCTGAATCAAGGATAAAAAAGCTCGGACTTTCGTCATTTTTCGCTTACCGTCTTGACTTTTTCTCAAATATGTTTTATAATAATACCGTATTGACTTCACCACCAGGAGGACAGAAATGGAATCAACCAAATTGGAAATGCTTCGATCCGCCGCGAATCAGATTCGCATTGGCGTGATCGAAGGTACGCACGCCGCAAAATCGGGACACCCCGGCGGCTCACTCTCTATTTCGGACGTCATGGCATATTTGTACTTCTCCGAAATGAACATTGATCCCAAGCAACCCGATATGCCCGACCGTGACCGCTTCGTGTTGTCGAAAGGTCACTGCGCCCCCGCCCTTTACGCCGCTCTTGCCAACAGAGGATATTTCCCCGTGGAAGAACTGACCACGCTCCGCAAGATCGGCTCTCGCTTGCAGGGACACCCCGATATGACGCTGACTCCGGGTGTGGATATGTCGGCTGGCTCCTTGGGGCTGGGCATCAGCGCGGCGGCAGGCATGGCGCTGGCGGCGAAGGTGGACAAAAAGGATTACCGCGTTTATACCGTGGTAGGGGACGGCGAAAGCGAGGAAGGACAAGTCTGGGAGGCTTGTATGTTCGCCGCTCACTACAAATTGGACAACCTCTGCGTGATCGTGGACTGGAACGGGCTGCAGATCGACGGCCCCGTGACCGAGGTCATGAACCCCACGCCTCACGATAAAAAGCTGGAAGCGTTCGGCTTCCACGTGATCTCCATCGACGGTCATTCCTTCGAGGAGATCGAAAAAGCGTTTGCGGAAGCTCGCACCGTCAAAGGCAAGCCCACCGCCATTATCGCCAAGACCGTGAAGGGCAAGGGCGTTTCCTTTATGGAGAACAAAGTGAACTGGCACGGCTCGGCTCCCAACGATGAACAGTACGCTCTGGCAATCGCCGAGCTGACGAAATAAGGAGGATCGGAAGATGGCAGAAAAGATCGCAACCAGAGAAGCCTACGGCAGTGCCTTGGTGGAGCTGGCGGACAAATACGATTTCGTTGTGCTGGATGCCGATCTGGCAGAAGCAACCAAAACCGTAAAATTTAAGAAAGCATGCCCCGAGCGCTTTTTCGATTGCGGCATCGCCGAGGGCAATATGATCAGCGTGGCGGCGGGAATCGCCACCACGGGCAAGACCGTGTTTGCGTCCAGCTTCGCAATGTTTGCGGCAGGACGTGCCTTTGAGCAGGTTCGTAACTCGGTTGGCTATCCTCACCTCAACGTGAAGATCGGTGCAACGCACGCAGGCATTACCGTGGGCGAGGACGGTGCCACGCACCAATGCAACGAGGACATCGCCCTGATGCGTACCATTCCCGGTATGACCATCGTCAACCCCTCGGACGCCGTGGAAGCCAAAGCGGCTGTGGAAGCGGCGCTCACCACCAACGGTCCCTTCTATCTTCGATTCGGACGCTTTGCGGTTCCCGTGATCAACGATTCCGCGGATTACAAGTTTGAGCTTGGCAAGGGCGTACAACTGGCGGACGGTACCGACGTGACCATCGTGGCAAGCGGCTTGACCGTTTCCATGGCGTTGGAAGCCCGTGAAGCTCTGGCGGCAGAGGGGATCTCCGCTCGTGTGATCAATATTCACACCATCAAGCCCATTGACCGCGAGATCATCGTCAAAGCGGCAAAAGAAACCGGTGCCGTCGTTACCGCCGAAGAACACAACGTCATCGGTGGCTTGGGTAGCGCCGTGGCGGAAGTGATCTGCGAGGAATGTCCCGTCCCCATGCTCCGCGTGGGTATGAACGACACCTACGGTCACTCCGGTACCGTCCCCGCGCTCCTCGAAGCCTACGGCATCACCCCCGCCGTGATCGTTGAAAAAGCAAAGAAAGCTGTGGGGTTGAAGAAGTAAGGAAGGGCGGAAGGTCGTGAGTCTCTATGGAAAAGGTCGCGAGGCGCTGCCTCGCGCTCCGCTTAAACCCTTTTTGAAAAAAAGGGTTTAAGAATCCCAAAAACTTTCAACGAAAAGGAACAGATTGCCTACCGAGGGTGTGCGAACATCGTGCGCCCTCGGTTGTTTGGTGGAGAAAGTTTTTGCGCTCTATCTTTGCCTTGGGTGCGACATCACCCTGTATGGGAAAGTATCGTTTACAGACGGCAGAATAGCTCCCGCGAGAATTTAGGTACCACCACCCTAAATTCTCTGCCGAAGAAGTTAGACTTTAGCAGAATGAAAATATCACATTCCAAGCGTAAAATTTCATCCATACTTGTAGGGGCGATCATCGATCGCCCGCCTCAAAAAAACACCTCCGAACGATGGATTCGCGATACTCGTTTGG
>JAZSMC010000012.1:0-5015 GCA_045535705.1 Eubacteriales bacterium | reverse complement strand
CCTTTTTGAAAAAAGGTTTTAAGAATTCCAAAAACTTTTGATGAAGAAAAGTTATATGTTTCCCCCGAGGACAATGCGAAGGAATTGCACTCGGGGGATTTTTTTACCGTAACATATTTTTACAGTTTGTTTATTGCTTTTTGACCATCGTTTTGCTATACTGTAGACAGCGTAACGTCAGAAAGGAGATTGATTATGAAAAAAATTGCGGTTCAATCCATATGCGCCGCCGCGATTGCGGGTTGCGTATTGTTTGGGATGGCTTTGGGGATCAGCGGAGCCGTTTGCCACAAAACGCGTGATCGGATCTATGATCTGCAAGACGTTGATGAAATTGACCGAAAAAACACCTACGATTGCGTGTTGGTTTTGGGGTGCAGGGTGTATGACGACGGACGGTTAAGTCCCATGCTGGAAGACCGTATGCAGGCCGCGGTGGAACTGATGGCGCAGGGCGTCAGCGACCGCTTGTTGGTCAGCGGAGATCACGCCACCGACGAATACGACGAGGTGGGAGCCATGAAAGCATACGCTGTGGGGCACGGAGTGGATTCCTCCTCGGTGTTTGAGGATCACGACGGTTACTCCACCTACGACAGTATCGCGAGATTGAAAACGGTTTACGGCGCCCGTCGGGCGGTGATCGTTACCCAAAAATATCATCTTCACCGCGCGCTCCATTTGGCGGAAACCATGGGAATTGAAGCCGTGGGAGTGTCGGCGGATCTGCAACCCTATTCCAAGCAGGCGTCCTATGATTTTCGGGAGATCTTTGCCCGATGCAAGGACGTATATTTGGGCTTGCGTGCGCCCGATCCGGCTGGGGATCTCACTCCCATCTCGTTGAGCGGAGATGGGGACGCCACGGCTTGTAGTCGACCTGCCCAATGAATTCGTCAAAATGATGAAATCAAGGAACCCCTATTGATTTTCAAGTGAAAAGATGATATAATAAATTAAACTTGTGAATTTCTTGACAAACCTTGCGTCACAAGTAAAAAAAGAAAAGGAAGATAACGTTATGGCAAGAATTATTTTAAATGAAACGTCTTACCACGGCGCAGGCTCGATCTGTGAGATCGTGGGGGAAGTGAAGAACAGAGGGCTGAAGAAAGCGTTGGTTTGCTCGGATCCCGATCTGGTGAAATTCGGCGTGACCAAAAAGGTTTTGGATGTGCTGGACGGCGCGGGCTTGGCGTATGAGCTGTACTCCAACATTAAGGCAAATCCTACCATTGAAAACGTGCAAACGGGCGTTGCCGCGTACAAAAAGAGCGGTGCGGATTATCTGATCGCCATTGGCGGCGGTTCCTCTATGGACACCTGCAAGGCAATCGGTATCATCATTGCCAATCCCGAATTTGAGGACGTGAGAAGTCTGGAAGGCGTTGCGCCCACCAAGAATCCCTCAGTTCCGATCATCGCGGTTCCCACCACTGCGGGTACTGCCGCCGAGGTGACCATCAACTACGTCATTACCGACGTGGAGAAAAAGAGAAAGTTCGTGTGCGTTGACGTTCACGACATTCCCGTGGTTGCCATCATCGATCCCGAAATGATGAGCACCATGCCCAAGGGCTTGACCGCCGCTACAGGCATGGACGCTTTAACGCACGCCATCGAGGGATATATCACCAAGGGTGCGTGGGAAATGACCGATATGTTCCATCTGAAAGCCATAGAGCTGATCGCAAAGAGTCTGCGCGGCGCGGTGGAAAACACCAAAGAGGGCAGAGAGGGCATGGCTCTCGGTCAGTATATCGCGGGTATGGGCTTCTCCAACGTTGGCTTGGGAATTGTTCACTCCATGGCACATTCTCTGGGCGCGGTTTACGATACGCCCCACGGAGTCGCAAACGCGATCCTGCTCCCCACCGTGATGGAGTATAACGCTCCCGCAACGGGCGAGAAGTACCGCGATATTGCGAGGGCAATGGGCGTTGAGGGAACCGAAGCCATGACGCAGGACGAATACCGCAAGGCTGCGGTTGAAGCAGTCCGTCAGCTTTCCAAGGACGTTGGAATTCCTCAAGATCTGAAAGCAATCGTGAAGGACGAGGACGTTTTGTTCCTCTCCGAGTCGGCTATGGCAGACGCTTGCCGTCCCGGAAATCCCAAGGATCCCACGTTGGAGGATATCATCGCGCTGTACCGTTCTTTGATGTAATTTGCTTCACGATATTGGGAGTGAGTCAAATGTTTTTTGCATTTGACTCACTCCCTTTTGGTTTGCTGTTCTCGCAGGATCAGGTCTGTCAAGATGGCTGTGATGCAAGAAAGCACCAGCGCGGCACCGATGTATTCTACGCAATCCATAAATGTGTGGGATGCGCCGATTGGATCCAGCGGATAATCGCAGAGTAAACGTACAAACATTGCCACAGCCCATAGCATAATCAAGGGAAGCTCCCATTGAAGGATCCGAACGGAAAGCTTCATGGGGGTCGGAATGGAAAAAATTTGTGGTTTTTTCATATTGAGTCACTTTCTTTCATGAATATTTTTCCAAAAACGGGCATATGTATAAAAATAATTTTTTATGCACTTTTTGCCCTTTTCTATTCTATTTTACCGGAAATATTCATAAAAGTAAAGTGAATATATTTTCCAATTGCGAATTTTGTCAATAAATTTTGCCCCAAATTTGTATAATTATGTAAAATATTCAATAATATAACGAGTATTTGCGGTTTAAAGTCGTTTTTGAAAAGTTAACTTATAGATTTTTTAATCAATTTGTCAAAGATTGGGGATTTTTGTATAAAATTGCTCCGTGGAAAATATTGTATAATGAATACAGAGAAAGGCAATGCCCCAAAATGATCAGGAGGATGAAATCATGAAAAAAACACAAAATTGCAACGCTTGTCAGTTCACCTTGGAGGAGGAAACCGTTTCGTTCGGCGGAATGCTTCTTAAATACCAGTTTCTCGTTTGCAACCACGACGATCTTCGATTCCACGTCCGCGTGGATTCCGGAAAAGAACACGTGGAGGCTTCTCTTGGAAATCGCATTGATCCCGCGCTGAAACTTTACCACGCCATCGTTCGCGGACGCGTCACTCCCTGCGGTTTACATGACGTGGTTTCCGACCAGTGTGTGTAATGAGATTAAGTTCGCGGACTCTGTCCGCAACGTAAGCCCACGACCTTTCGATGTGGACAGAGCCTCGCGACCTTCCCGCGACCTTAATCCCATCTTTTTACGAAAAGGGGTTTACAAAAGAGGAAATTTGTGGTATACTTTAAGGAGAAAAAGACGGAAGGCAAAGGAGAAGAACATGAAGTGTCCCGTATGCGGATTACCCGAGAGCAAGGTGATCGATTCCAGACCTGTGGCGGACGGTTACAGTATTCGTCGAAGACGAGAGTGTCTGGCGTGTCAAAAGCGGTTTACCACTTTTGAAACCATTGAAAACACGCAGATCTTGGTGGTGAAAAAGAACGGCGGGAAGGAACTGTTTGACCGACAAAAGCTGTTGACGGGGTTGCTGAAAGCTACGGAGAAGCGTCCCGTAGACGCGCCGGGATTGGTCAGCGAGATCGAAGCGGAGTTGCAAAACACGCTGCGACAAGAGGTGACTTCTATCGAGCTTGGAGAAATGGTGATGAAAAAGCTGAAGGAGCGGGACGAAGTTGCTTACGTTCGATTTGCGTCGGTGTACCGTGAATTTAAGGATATTGACACCTTTTTGGACGAGCTGAACGGGCTGAAAAACCGCTTGGAAAGCAACAAGCGAGATTGACGTTGAACGGACAGTCAAAGATAATGTAAACTTTTTTGTAAATATACCTCTAAAGCACGAAAAAAACTTGACTTTTCAGTTTTTTGTAGTATAATAGAGGTATATTTTTTCATTTTAGGCGGAGGATGTCGAGATGAATGAAGCCATGCGGCAGCTGGGCGCAAAGCGCTCGGTGATCAGAGAATTGTTTGAATACGGAAATAAGAGAAAGGCAGAGATCGGTTCAGAAAACGTTTATGATTTCAGCTTGGGAAATCCCGGCGTTCCGGCTCCCGATGCCGTGGGCGAGGAACTGGTTCGGTTATTGACCGAAACGGCTCCCGTGCAGCTGCATGGATATACGTCTGCCCAAGGAGATGCCAACGTGAGACGTTCCATCGCGGATTATCTCAACCAGACTTACGACGCAAAAGCAGATCCCAATCTGCTTTATCTGACGGTGGGAGCTGCGGCTTCCCTGACCGTTTCTCTGATGGCGTTGCTGAATCCCGACGATGAGGTGATCCTGTTGGCGCCCTTTTTTCCCGAATACCGCGTGTTCGTGGAGCGGACGGGAGCAAAGGTGACGTCGGTGCTTTCGGATATGGAAACGCTCCAGCCAGACTTTGCGGCATTGGAGCGGGCTTTCACCGAGAAAACCCGCGCGGTGCTGGTGAATTCCCCCAATAATCCAACGGGGGCAGTGCTGACCGAGAAAAGTATTTGCCGTTTGACGGATTTGATGCGGAGCATGGAGAAAAAATTCGGCGCGCCCATTTATCTGATCTCGGACGAGCCTTACCGCGAATTGGTGTATGGAGACGTAAAAGTGCCGTATCTGACCAATTATTATGACAATACCTTGGTGTGCTATTCGTTCAGCAAATCCCTGTCCCTGCCGGGCGAGCGGATCGGATATATTCTGGTGTCCTCCAAGACCGCAAACGCGGGCGCGGTGTATGAGGCGGTTTGCGGAGCGGGACGGGCGTTGGGCTTCGTGTGCGCTCCTGCGTTGTTCCAAAAGCTGATCCCCGCATGCTTGGGGAAGACGTCGGATCTTTCGGTGTATGAAACCAACCGTCGGTTGCTGTTTGACGCGCTGACCGAATACGGCTTCCGTGTGGTACCCCCCGACGGAGCGTTTTATCTGTTCGTAAAATCCCCCGAAGCAGACGCGGTGGCGTTTGCTGAGCGGGCAAAGGAGATGGAATTGCTGTTGGTTCCGAGCAACGATTTCGGGTGCGAGGGCTTCGTGCGGATCTCCTATTGCGTGTCTACGGAGCAGATCAA
>JAZSMC010000100.1:0-4699 GCA_045535705.1 Eubacteriales bacterium | reverse complement strand
CAGGGTAATGTAGCACCCGAATGATCGTTCGGGAAGGGAGCAAAACCTTTCAACGAAAAATACCCTCGGTAGGTCGTGCTATGTTTGCACATCCTACCGAGGGTAGCTTATTATTTCCTTCGTTGAAAGTTTTGAGGATTCTTAAGGGACTTTTTCAAAAGTCCCTTAAGTGGGGTGTGGGGCTAGCCCCACGACCTTCGTCAAGCCCAAGCCATCGTGGTGGGCTTGGGATCGGTGATGATAATATCTTTGAGGAAGTTGACGGCTTTTGCCAGACCTTCATCGATGGACATGAGGCTGTCCTCGTGTTCGATGGAGAGGACGCGGTCGTAGCCGCAGAGTCGGAGGTTGGAAACCAGATCGCGCCAGTAGGTTTCGCCGTTACCGTAGCCAACGGTCCGGAACACCCAAGCGCGGTGGATCTCGTCGCCGTAATGCTTGGTATCCAGCACGCCGTTTTTGGCGGTGTTGTATTTGTCGATCTTGGTGTCCTTTGCGTGAACGTGGTAGATAGCGCCCTCCAGCTCACGAATTGCAGCCACGGGATCCATGCCCTGCCAGATCAAGTGAGAGGGGTCGAAGTTCGCGCCGATCACGGGACCAACCGCCGCGCGGAGCCTCAGCAGGGTTTCGGGGTTGTAAACACAGAAGCCGGGGTGCATTTCAAAGGCAATGTGAGGTACGTTGTGCGCTTCCGCAAACGCGCCTGCTTCCTTCCAGTAGGGGATCACGCACTCGTTCCACTGCCAATCCAGAATGGCAAGAAAATCCTCGGGCCAGGGGCAGGTTACCCAGTTGGGGTATTTGGCGGTGGCGCAGTCACCGGGACAGCCCGAGAAGGTGATCACGGTGTCAACGCCCATTTTTTCAGCCAACAGAACGGCGTTGCGGAAATCCTCGTCGAACTGCTTTGCGATGTTTTTATCGGGATGCAGAGCGTTTCCGTGAGCGGCAAGCGCGCAAACGGTCACGTCGTATTTCTTCAGCAGAGCCATGAAGTCGTTATACTTCTTCCCGTCAGCCAGAAGCTCGGCGGGATTGCAGTGCGCTTTTCCGGGATAGCCGCCGGCACCGATCTCCACGGTGTGAACGCCCAAGCCCGTGAGAATTTGCAGAGCTTCCTCTAAAGATTTGCTGCCATAAAGATTAGCAAGCACACTCAATTTCATACTTTTTACCTCGTCTTTTTTGAAAATCGGATCACGCTACTACAATGATACCATTTTTTGGGTGAAATTGCAAGACTTTTCAATGATTTTCTTCCGCTTTGTATAGACAAAAATTGCGGTTGTGTCAAACGACCTTCAGGATCCCGCGCGGAACGTTCTCGCGAAATCAGAGAACTTTTTGTGAAATTTTCGCAGGGGGACTTGTAAAAACGGGGAAATTATGATACAATGATTACGTATGTTGATACTAACTGAAAAGAAAGGCAAAATTCGCATGAAAATCGGATTCGTTTCTCTCGGCTGTCCGAAGAATCAACTGGACACCGAGGTGATGCTTCACGAAATTTTAGAGGCGGGCTACGAGATCACCCCCGAAGACATTGAAGCGGACGTGATCATCGTGAACACCTGCGCCTTCATTGAAAGCGCGAAGCAGGAAGCCATTGAAAACATTTTGGACGTGGTGTGGCTGAAAAAGCACCGTCATCTGAAAGCCATCATCGTCACGGGCTGTCTGGCGGAGCGCTATGGCGAGGAGATCTTCAAGGAGCTTCCCGAGGTGGACGCGGTTCTCGGCGTGGGAAGCATCCACAACGTCGTGGAAGCCATTGAAGCCGTTACGGTGAAGAAAAAGAAAGGCTCAAAAGCGAAATATTTCTCCCGCGAGGACAAAAACACCGTTTGCCTGGGCGGTGACCGCGTGTTGACCACCCCCGACTACACCGCTTACCTCAAAATTGCGGAGGGATGCGACAACCGTTGCTCTTACTGCGCCATTCCGTCCATTCGGGGGAGCTTCCGCAGCCGTCCCATGGAAGATCTGGTGGCAGAAGCCCGACAATTGGAATCCCTCGGTGTGAAGGAGCTGACGCTGGTGGCGCAGGATACCACCCGCTACGGCTTGGACCTTTACGGAAAATACGAGCTGGCGACGCTGATCCGACGCATCACCGAAGCCACGCAGATTCCTTGGATCCGTTTGCTGTACTGCTACCCCGACAAGATCACCGACGAGCTGATCGCCGAGATCCGCGACAATCCCCGTGTTCTCAAATACATCGATATGCCTCTCCAGCACATCAGCGACCGTATGCTGACGGCGATGAACCGCCACGGCGACGGCAAAATGATTCGAGAGGTGTTGAACAAGTTAAAAACGGAAATTCCCGAAATCATTATTCGCACCACCTTTATCGTGGGCTTTCCCGGAGAAACCGACGCGGATTTTGAGGAGCTGTGCGAGTTTATCAAAGAGCAGCGGTTCGACCACGCGGGCGCGTTCACGTATTCCCGTGAAGAAGACACCCCCGCCTACGATTTTCCCGATCAGATCGACGAACAAGTGAAGCAAGACCGTCTGGATATTCTGATGCGGGCGCAAATGGACATCAACGAGTCCCTCAATCGGGAAAAAGTTGGAAAAACCGTTGACGTGATCTGCGAAGGCTACGACACCGTGGCGGAGGTGCATTACGGAAGAAGCTCCGCAGACGCTCCCGAAATTGACGGAAAAGTGTATTTTTCAAGCGACGTCCGTATTGCCGAAGGCTGCTTCGTGCAAGTGAAGGTTCGGAAAGTGGTGGACTACGATCTCTACGGCGTGGCAGTAACCAAACAAGGAAAGTGAGAATTTTGACATGAAAATGAATTTACCAAACAAACTGACCGTATTGCGGATGATCCTGGTTCCCATCTTCGTGGTGGTGATGATGGCGTCCAACTCCATTTGGGCGGATCTGGTTGGCGTGGTGCTGTTCATCGCGGCGTCCCTGACCGATATGCTGGACGGCAAGATCGCCCGAAAGCATAACCTCGTTACCGATTTCGGAAAATTTATGGATCCTCTGGCGGACAAATTTATGGTAATTGGCGCCATGATGGTGATCCTCTATAAAAATCTGACCGCAGCTCAACCCAACAAGCTGTTTGGAATTTTGTTCTTCTGCGCGCTCCTGATCGTGATCTTCCGCGAGCTTGCCGTCACTGCCATGCGGTTGGTGGTTTCGGGCTCCAGCGGAATCGTGGTCGCCGCCAATATGTTGGGAAAAATCAAAACCTGTACCCAAATCGCCTGCGTCATCCTCTGTATCGCGGAGCCGATTCTCTACGCCTATATCCCCGCTCTTGCCGAACTCAGCTCCATTCTCCCGCTCTCCCTGATCAGCACCGCCGCTATGGCGTTCTTCACCCTGCTCTCCGGTATCAATTACATTGCGTCCTACTGGAAATACATGGATTCCGAGAAGTGAGGTCGTGGCATTAAGGTCGTGAGGGAGGAAGGATGGAAGGAAGGTCGTGGGCTTTGCCCACACAAAGGTCGCGGACTCTGTCCGCACCCGAAGGCCACGAGGCTCTGCCTCGCGCTCCGCTTAAAACCTTTTTGAGAAAAGGTTTTAAGAATTCCAAAAACTTTCAACGAGTAATATAATAGACTACCCTCGGTAGGAAATGCGAACATAACGCAACCTACCGAGGGTATTTTCGTTGAAAGTTTTAGCTACAGTTCGTTACTTTGGGTGCTACATCACCCTGTATGGGAAAGTCCCGTTTACAGACGGAAAGGTACTGCCGCGAGCCGTCAGGTACCGCCACCCTGCCGGCTCCATCAAGTAAGTTTTTCGCGGAACAAAAATTTATGCACAGAAGCGTAAAATCTAATCCAAACTTGTAGGGGCGATCATTGATCGCCCGTTCCAAACGATCACGCTCTATCCACCGTTCCGTGGATATTTTTAGGCGGGCGACCAATGATCACCCCTACAAGTTTGAGGGATTTTTACACCCAAAAATGCTGTTCCATTCTACATGGAAGATACTTTTTCCCGGCAGAGAATTTAGGGTGGCGGTACCAAAATGCTCGCGGCAGTACCTTTCCGTCTGTAGACGAAACTTTCCCATACAGGGTGATGTTACTTTGAGGTAAGGATAGGGAGCAAAAACTTTCTCAACCAAACAACCGAGGGCGCACGATGTTCGCACACCCTCGGTTGGACATCTATTCCTTTTTGTTGAAAGTTTTGAGGATTCTTAAGGGACTTTTTCAAAAGTCCCTTAAGCAGGTGCGGGCAGCGTCCGCGACCTTCCCCTTTACTCAACTTGATTCAAATAAGCTTCCTGCTGATGAGTCAGACGGTCGATGGAAACGTTCATAGAGGCGAGTTTGATCTGTGCCACGGCGCGGTCGGTTTCGGCGGGGACGGCGTAGACCTTATTTTCCAGCTGACCTGCGTGGGTGACCAGATATTCCAGACTTTTCGCTTGGATCCCGAACGACATATCCATAATTTCGGCGGGATGACCGTTGCCGGCGGCGAGATTTACCAGCCGCCCGTCGGCAAGAAGATTGAGGATACGCCCGTCTTTTTGGCGGTAGCCGCGAATGTTGGGCTTTCGCTCCCAGATTTCAACGCTTTCGGCGGCAAGCTCGTCCTTGTTGATCTCCACGTCGAAGTGACCGCTGTTCGCCAGCAGAACGCCGTCCTTCATCACGTCGAAGTGGCGTGGGCAGGTGACGTCGGAGCAGCCCGTGG
>JAZSMC010000105.1:0-10684 GCA_045535705.1 Eubacteriales bacterium | reverse complement strand
GGTTGAGTCTCACCTTCCTGCTGAGGCTAAGCGCTACATCGCTGAGAACAACATTGACTTCTACATCGTAAACGCTATCGACAAGGCACGTGAGATCGGTATGGGCAAGAGAACCAACACCATTCTCCAGTCTGCATTCTTCAAGCTTGCAAACATCATGCCCATCGAAGAAGCTGTTGACCACATGAAGTACATGGCTAAGAAGTCCTACCTGAAGAAGGGCGAGGCTGTGGTTGAGATGAACTACAAGGCAATCGACGCCGGTGTGGATGCCATCGTGAAGATCGACGTTCCCGCCGCTTGGGCTGATCTTGAGGACGAGGCAGCAGAGGCTCCCGCTACCGGAAACCGCGCAGATCTGGTTGACTTCGTGAACAACGTGGTTCGTCCCGTTTCCGCTATGAACGGTGACGCTCTCCCCGTTTCCGCATTCGCTCCCTACGCTGACGGTACCTTCCCCCAGGGATCTGCCGCTTACGAGAAGAGAGGCGTTGCGGTTGACGTTCCCGTATGGAACGAGGCGAACTGTATCCAGTGTAACAGCTGTGCGTTCGTATGTCCTCACGCTGCGATCCGTCCCTTCGCTATGACCGCAGAGGAAGCTGCTAACGCACCCGCTTCCACCAAGTTTACCGCGAAGCCCGTGATCAAGACCGACTATAAGTTTACCATGGCGATCAGCCCTCTTGACTGTATGGGTTGTACGCTCTGCGTCAAGGCTTGCCCCGTGACCACCAAGGCACTCAAGGACGGCGCTCCCGAAAAGGCAGCTCTGGCAATGACTTCTCAAGAGAGCCAGTTGGATCAGCAGGCAGCATTTGACTATGCGGTTGCCAACGTATCCGAGAAGAAGGAGATCATCAACGGAACCGTGAAGGGCAGCCAGTTCAAGCAGCCCCTTCTGGAGTTCTCCGGCTCCTGTGCAGGTTGTGCAGAAACCTCTTACGCACGTCTGGTTACTCAGCTCTTTGGTGAGAGAATGTATATCTCCAACGCAACGGGATGTTCCTCTATCTGGGGTGGCTCCGCTCCCGCAACTCCTTACACCGTGAACCGTGAAACCGGCAGAGGTCCCGCTTGGGCAAACTCTCTGTTCGAGGATAACGCAGAGCACGGTCTGGGTATTGCCCTCGGTCAGAAGACCATCCGCGAGAAGCTGATCGGCAAGGTCCGCGAGATGGCTGCTTCCGACAAGGCAAGCGACGCCTTCAAGGCGGCCGCTGACGCTTACCTCGCAACTCTTGAGGACGGCGAAAAGAACACCGACGCTACCAACGCTCTGATCGTTGAATTGGAGAAAGCGGCAGCGGAAGGATGCCCTGTGGCTCCCGCAATTCTTGCTGAGAAGGATTACCTCTCCAAGAAGTCCGTTTGGATCTTCGGTGGTGACGGATGGGCATATGACATCGGATTCGGCGGTCTGGACCATGTTCTGGCTTCCGGCGAAGACGTGAACGTATTCGTGTTCGATACCGAGGTTTACTCCAACACCGGTGGACAGGCATCCAAGGCATCCAACATCGGTCAGGTGGCGCAGTTCGCAGCCGCAGGTAAGGCGATCGGCAAGAAGAATCTGGCTGAAATCGCGATGTCTTACGGTTACGTTTACGTGGCACAGGTTGCTATGGGCGCCGATATGAATCAGCTTCTGAAGGCTCTGAAGGAAGCAGAAGCATACAACGGTCCTTCCTTGATCATCGGTTACGCTCCTTGTGAGATGCACGGTCTGAAGGGCGGTATGCAGAACTGCCAGTTCGAGATGAAGAAGGCTGTGGAAGCAGGCTACTGGCAGATGTTCCGCTACAATCCTACTCTGGAGTCCAACAAGCTGACTATCGACTCCAAGGCTCCCACCGCGGATTACGTTGACTTCATTAAGTCCGAAACCCGTTACGCCCGTCTGGCTCAATCCTTCCCCGAAAGAGCGGAAGAACTCTTCAAGAAGGCAGACGCCAACGCAAAGGCGAAATACGAAAGACTGCTCAAAATGGGCAAGCTTTACGAGTGATTTTTGAGGATTTAAGGTCGCGGGGCTAGCCCCGCATGGTTAAGGTCGTGGCCTTCGCCCACACCCACTTAAGGGACTTTTGAAAAAGTCCCTTAAGAACCCTCAAAACTTCCAACGAAGAATATAATAGGCTACCCTCGGTAGGATGTGCAAACAAAGCACGACCTGCCGAGGGTAGCTTTTTCGTTGAAAGGTTTTGTTCCCGTCCCTATCTTTGCTTTGGGTGCGACATCAGCCTGCATGGGAAAGAATCGTCTACAGACGGAAAGGTACTGCCGCAAGAATCCAGGCGCCGCCCAGACCCTGGATTCTCTCCCGAGAAAGCATCTTTGTCGCAGAATGGAACAGCCATCTTGGTGTAAAAGGGCTCATTGAGGAATTTCTACCAAATAGTCTAATGTGACTCCATAATATCGAGCAAGTTTTATTGCCGCCCACAAAGGAAGTTCGCGCTCACCTCGCTCGTACCGCTGATATACGGTTACCTGCATTTTTAAAACTTCGGCAACTTCCTTTTGTGTCATGTCGCGGTCTTCTCTCAGATCTCTAATCCTTGGATATACGAACATATTTCTTCTCCTTCTTTACTTCGTCCTAAAAACAATGAGGGATTGTTTTTTTGTAATATTTTTTATAATTATACACAAAAAGCACCATTTGGTGTTGACAAAAGCACCGTTTGGTGTTATAATAAGTATAGAATTTGAATAAGGCAAGAAAAATTTATTTGTTTGGGGATAGAATGATATTGATTACTTATTGCTTCTTTAAAAACAAAAAATGTGCTGACCAAAATCAGCACATGATTATTCAAACTCCGTTTGTTGCACAACATTTCACCCGTGGACCTCCGCTTACGGACAATAAAGAACACAAACTCCGATTGTTGTCACGCGTTTAACCTCGTGGGTGATTGCCATAAATGGTGGTCACCCACGACGATATCATTCCATAAAAAGTGTTACTTTCTCGGAGTCGGTAGGGTGGCGGGCGCCGGCGGCGCTTCCAATCCTCGCCGTTTGTTCCGCGATACTACCAACTTTATACCCCGATATTATGATTCTATATAAAACTAACTTCATGGAGCCGGCAGGGTGGCGGTACCTGACGGCTTGCGGGAGCTATTCTGCTGTCTGTTAGCGAAACTTTCCCATGCAGGCTGATGTCGCAGTGAAGCAAAGAACTGTAGATGACACAAACTTTCAACGAAAATCCCGTCGAGGGCGCGCTTTGTTCGCATTACCCTCGGCGGGAAAGGTTACAACTTTTTCGTTGAAAGTTTTTGGGATCCTTAAACCCTTTTTTCAAAAAGGGTTTAAGCAGGTGCGGACAGAGTCCGCGACCTTTTATTCTGCGACCTTTTATCTTATTCTTTTCGCTTTAACTTTTGGGATCAGAGCATCGGCGATGGGGTGAGAGCCTTGGTGCTTTAGGTGGAAGTAGCCGATGACGGAAAAGATGAGCGCGCCGATGAAATCCACGATCAGATCCTTCATGGTGTCAAACAAGCCGATGTCCAGATAGCCGTTGACGGTGTAGGTCTGCCCGTCGGATGTGGTGATAGTGGTTTGCGTGATTCCGTGCAAGGGAACGGCTGACTGCCCGTCGGGGCTGAACTTTCCGCTGGAGATAGAGGTCAGGATCATATCCTTTTGCATATCTCCGTGGGTGACGAGGTCGGCGGTAAATTCTAAAAATTCCCACAGTACACCAATGGACAGCGAAAAACAACATGCCACCAACGCCAGATAAAAAGGAGAGAGCTGAAAGGTTGCCCGACGGCTGCGGTTGCAGATCTCTGCCAGAGAAAAACCGAAGCCTGCAAACAGAAATCCGTTCACCCAGTGAAGCAGATCGTCCCAAAAGGGAAACCGCGCGTAGCACATTCCAACCTCGCCCAGAATTTGGGCGCAGAAGATAAAAAGCATGGTGACGATCTTCAAGGTGGCGGAAAGCTGGATCTTCAGGCTGTCTTCCAAAAATGCGGGGAGCAGGAACAGCAGTAGCGACAGCGTGGCGTTGAAGATCCCCAAATGTTCCCTTTGCACGATGGAATAAAGAAGCACTGCCATGCAAAACAGACACAGTACGCAGTAGACCGTGAACACCGCACGATGTTCGGTTACGTTTTGATAGAGCCGCGTCAAGAACCCGTTGGGCTTGGAACGGCGGTACTGTTGGTGCTTCATGTCAGTGCTTCCTTTTCCACAATAAATCTGTGACGATCAGTTATGATTGAAACAACGGAGTAGAGAGATAGCGTTCTCCCGTGTCGGGGAGCAATGCTACGATCACTTTGCCCCGGTTTGCAGGATCTTTTGCCAATCGGGATGCGGCGTGAAGCGCCGCACCGGAAGAAATTCCCACCAATACACCTTCGCGGTGAGCAAATTCACGGGCGGCGGCGTAGGCTTCCTCTTCGGTGACGGTCAGGATCTCGTCACATACCGTGGCATCATAGTTTTTCGGGATGAAATTTGCGCCGATGCCTTGCAAGCCGTGAGCGCCTGCGCGTCCTTGGGAGAGCAGGGGAGAGGATGCGGGTTCCACGGCAACGATCCGACAATCGGGATTTTGTTCTTTCAAATATTTTCCCGTACCGCTCAACGTGCCCCCCGTTCCGACGCCTGCCACGAACAGATCCACTTTGCCGTTGGTGTCCTCAAAAATTTCGGGACCCGTGGTCAGATAGTGGGCTTGGGGATTGGACGGATTATCAAATTGAGAGGGGATCCAGCTATTGGGGGTGGAGTCGGCAAGCTCTTTGGCTTTTTGAATGGCTCCCGTCATGCCTTCCGCGCCGGGGGTAAGGATCACTTCGGCGCCGTAGGCTTGCAGTAAGCGGATCCGCTCGGCGCTCATGGAATCTGGCATGGTGAGGATCATGCGGTAGCCTTCCGCGGCGGCAAGGGCGGCAAGACCGATCCCCGTGTTTCCGCTGGTGGGCTCGATCACAGTAGCCCCTTCCTTCAGCTTGCCTTCTGCTTTGGCTTGATCCAACATGGCAAGCGCCACGCGATCCTTGCTGCTGCCAGCAGGGTTGAAGCCTTCCAGCTTGCATAGCACGGTGGCGTGGTGTCCGTTGGCAAGGCTCCACCGCTGTGGTTCCAGTATGGGTGTTTTTCCGATCATTTGAGAAATGTGATGATAAATCATGGAAGATCTCCTTTGAAAAGTGTATGCGGAAATGAGAAGGATTATCCCTTGGGGAAGAAAATAGCCCCGATCAAGGGTGATCGGGGCGTATTTTCCTGTAGGGGAAACGGATGGGTTGATCCCGTTCACCGCAACAATTCGGTTTTAGATCAGCCAAGAGCGTTGAGCTTCTTGGTAAACTGGCTCTTCTTGCGAGCGGCTGCGTTCTTATGGATGATTCCGTAAGCTGCTGCCTGGTCGATCTTCTTCACTGCAACCTTGTAAGCTGCCTGAGCAGCTGCCATGTCGCCGGAAGCCAGAGCTGCATCGTACTTTTTGATCTCGGTCTTGAGAGCGGAACGATACATTTTGTTCTGCAGAGTTTTGGTCTTAATTACCTTTACTCTCTTCTTGGCAGATTTGATATTCGGCATGCATTTCACCTCCCTTGAATTTTTAAGGCATCGTATGCTTGAAAACGGCGCCTGAGAGGGTGCGCTCGGTTTTCATCCATATACTCCGATATTCTACCACATTTATTTCAAAAATGCAAGAGGTTTTTTAAAAAAAATTCAATTTTTTTACACTTTGTTGATTTTGCCGATTTTCCAACATCCGAAAGGGGGCTTGACCGTAAAAACGATGAAGGCTCCTTGAAATGCTTCAGACGGATGAAAAAGTGGCTGTTTTTTTGAAAAAAGTCCAATAAAAAGAAAAAAATCATGAAAAAAGACTTGACAAGCCGAAAAAAGAGTGATATAATAGTAAACTGCATTATAATCGCTTGATTATGGCTTCTTTTGGGAAACAGGCAAAAATTGTCCGACAGCAATTTGCACAAAACGCTGTTTTTCGTGAGCTGTGATCAAGGGTTGTGTAAAGGCTACAATTCTTTGAATGGAGTGATTGAATCAATGATCAATTTAAAAGAGCAACGGCTTGGTCTGAACACAAGAAAAAGCTTTGCCAGATCCCAATTCGATTATCCGCTTCCGAATTTGGTTGAGATACAGACCAAATCCTACAAGTGGTTTTTGGAAGAAGGACTGCGTGAGGTTTTGCAGGATGTTTCTCCGATCACGGATTTCTCCGGAAATCTGGTGATCGAGTTCATCGAGTACTATCTTGATACGACGAAGCCGAAGTATCCCGTGGAGGAGTGCAAGGAGCGCGACGTGAACTATGCGGCGCCCTTGAAGGTCAAGGTACGCCTGACCAACAAGCAGACCGAGGAGGTCAAGGAAGCCGATATTTTCATGGGCGACTTCCCGCTGATGACCGAAACCGGTACCTTCGTGATTAACGGTGCGGAGAGAGTCATTGTTTCTCAGATCATCCGTTCCCCCGGAATGTACTATGCCTTCGAGATCGACAAGGCGGGAAAGAAGACCTTTACGACGCAGGTGATCCCTTACCGCGGAGCATGGCTGGAGTATGAGGTAGACACCAACGGCGTGATGTACGTTCGTATCGACAAGAACCGCAAGCTCCCCCTGACCATGTTCATCCGTGCTTTGGGCATTGAGAGCGACGAGGAGATCCTGGCGAAGTTCGGTGAAGACGAGCATTTCACCCTGACCTTTGAAAAGGATGAGTCCGCAATGCTGGCAGAGCGGAGCCACACCTCTTTGGGCGTGGAGTCGCTGAAGGAGATCTATAAGAAGCTCCGTCCCGGTGAGCCCCCCATTGAGGATGCGGCGCGCACCTTGATCAACAACTATTTCTTTGATCCCAAGAGATACGATATCGCACCTGTCGGACGATATAAATATAATAAAAAGATGGCAATTCACAACAGAATCGCCAACCACCGTGCCGCTGACGACGTGATCAGTCCTTTCACAGGCGAGTTGCTTTGCGGCGCAGAAGAAGTGATCACGCCCGAGTTGGCTCGTACCATCGAGCGGGCGGGTGTCAACGACATTGACATTCTTCTGGACAACGGTCATAGATTGAAGGTTCTGGGTAACAACACCGTAGAGCCTGAATATCTGCTGGGCTACGATCTCCGCGATTGCGGCGTGAGAGAAAAAGCGAGCATTCCGGTTTTGATGGAGATCATGCAGGAGTGCGAGGGCGACGTGGACGCCATCAAGGAAATGGCAAAAAGACGCATCGCCGAGCTTTGCCCCAAGCATATTACGAAGGATGATATTTTCGCATCCATCAGCTATCTGATCGGCTTGATGCACGACGTTGGAACCGTGGACGATATCGACCATTTGGGCAACCGTCGTATTCGCTCGGTGGGTGAGCAGCTCCAGAATCAGCTCCGTATCGGCTTTACCCGTATGGATAAGATCATCAAGGAGCGTATGACCACTCAGGACAACGAGAAGCTGACCGTTCAGGCGTTGATCAATATTCGTCCCATTACCACTGCCATCCGCGAGTTCTTCGGATCCAGCCAGCTGTCCCAGTTTATGGATCAGAACAACCCCTTGGCAGAGTTGAGCCACAAGCGCCGTTTGTCCGCGTTGGGCCCCGGGGGACTTTCCCGTGACCGCGCGTCCTTCGACGTTCGTGACGTTCACTATACACAGTATGGAAGAGTCTGCCCCGTTGAGTCCCCTGAAGGACCTAACATCGGTCTGATCTCTTATTTGGCTACCTATGCCCGTATTTCGGATTACGGCTTTATCGAGGCTCCTTACCGCAAGGTGGAGCATATCCGGAACGAGGACGGTACGGTGACGCACCACGTTTCCGACGCGGTGGAGTATATGACCGCTGACGTGGAAGACCACTATATCGTGGCGCAGGCAAACGAGCCTTTGGACGAAAACAATTGCTTTGTGAACGCCAAGGTCATCGGCCGCGAAAGAACCGAGATCGTGGAAGTGGACGCTGCCCGTGTGGATTACATGGACGTTGCCCCCAAGATGCTGATCTCCGTGGCTTCCGCCATGATCCCGTTCCTGGAAAACGACGACAACACCCGTGCGCTGATGGGATCCAACATGCAGAAGCAGGCAGTGCCGCTTCTGGTCAGCGATTCGCCCATCGTGGGAACGGGTATGGAGCATAAGGCTGCGCTGGATTCCGGCGTAGTGGTCACCGCCGCCAGAGCGGGCTACGTGGAGCGCGTCCAGGCGGACGAGATCCGCATCGTAGCGGAGAACGGCGTGAAGGATATCTATCCTTTGATCAAGTTTAAGAGAACCAACCAAGGCACTTGCTTCAATCAGAATCCCATCGTGAAGAAGGGCGACTACGTTGAAGCGGGACAGGTGATCGCTGACGGACCTGCCACCAATCGCGGCGAGGTATCGTTGGGTAAGAACGCCCTGATCGGTTTTATGACTTGGGAAGGTTATAACTACGAGGACGCAGTTCTTCTGAACGAGCGTCTGGTGCGCGACGACGTTTATACGTCCTTGCACATTGAAGAATATACACACGAAGCTCGTGACACCAAGCTGGGGCCGGAAGAAATTACCCGCGAGATCCCCAACGTGGGCGAGGACGTTTTGCGTGACCTCAACGCAGACGGTATCGTAAAGAAGGGAACCGAGGTCCGTTCGGGTGACATTCTGGTGGGTAAGATCACACCCAAGGGTGAAACCGAGCTGACAGCCGAGGAGCGGTTGCTTCGCGCCATCTTCGGTGAAAAGTCCAGAGAAGTCCGTGACACTTCCTTGCGCCTGGCGCACGGAGAGTCGGGAATCGTGGTGGACGTTCGCGTATTCTCTCACGAGCAGGGCGACGAGCTGCCCGCGGGCGTGAATAAGGTCGTGAAGGTCTATATTGCACAAAAGAGAAAGATCTCCGTGGGAGATAAGATGGCGGGACGCCACGGTAACAAGGGTGTCGTATCCCGTATCCTGCCTCCCGAAGATATGCCTTATCTGCCCGATGGTACCTCTCTTGACATCGTTTTGAATCCTTTGGGCGTGCCTTCCCGTATGAACATCGGTCAGGTGCTTGAGGTTCACTTGGGAATTGCTGCCAAGAAGCTGGGATGGAAGATCATGACGCCCGTGTTTGACGGCGCCAATGAGAAAGACATTCTGGAATGTCTGAAGGAAGCGGGATTGCAGAGAGATATGTTCCCGCTGGAGAATCCCGAGGGCAAGCCGCTCTTTGAGGAGATCACCGACGAGGAGACAGGCGTGAAGTCCCTGCGTGAATTGACCGCAGAGGAGCGGAACGACGAGGAGCTGATGAACCGTCTGCGCGAGGAGAAGCGGTTGAAGATTCTGGACGGAAAGACCGTTCTTTACGATGGAAGAACCGGTGAACCCTTCGATAACCCCGTAACGGTGGGTATCATGTACTATCTCAAGCTTCACCATCTGGTTGACGATAAGATCCACGCCCGTTCCAACGGCCCGTACTCCTTGGTAACGCAGCAGCCCTTGGGCGGTAAAGCCCAGTTCGGCGGACAGCGTTTCGGAGAAATGGAGGTTTGGGCACTGGAGGCTTACGGTGCGGCTTACACGCTGCAGGAGCTTCTTACGGTGAAGTCCGACGATATCAACGGACGCCGCCGTGCTTACGAGGCCATCATCAAGGGTCAGAATATTCCCACTCCGGGCATTCCCGAGTCCTTCAAGGTGCTGGTGAAGGAATTGCAGTCCTTGGCTTTGGACGTTCGCGTGCAGGATAAGGAAGGAAATGACATTGATCTTTCCGAGCTTTGCAAGGATGACGAGCCGTACCCCATCAGCCGCGTAGACGCGTCTGCCATCAACGAGGCGCTGGGACAGCAGGGTGACGAGGAAGCGCTTCGGGATTCCTTCCAGATCGACGGTGAGGATGAAGAAGTTGACGAGGACGTGGACGACGATTTTGAGTATGGCGAAGAAGTTGCCGAGGAATACGGTTCGGATTTCTACGGCGACGATGCAGATGAATAAGAAAAGATTGCAGAGGGAGAATAACGGTGGAGAATAAGGAATTTTATTCAATCAAGATCGGTCTGGCTTCCCCCGACATGATTCGGGAATGGTCCTACGGTGAGGTGACCAAGCCGGAAACCATCAACTACCGCACGCTGAAGGCAGAGATCGGCGGCCTGTTCTGCGAGCGTATCTTTGGTCCGACCAAGGACGGCGCTTGTATGTGCGGAAAGTACAAGAATTCCCATAGCAAGGAAGTTTATAAATGCGAGAAGTGCGGCGTGGACGTCACAACGAAAAAGGTGCGCCGCGAGCGTATGGGACATATCGACTTGGCCTGTCCCGTGTCGCATATCTGGTATTTTAAGGCAGTTCCCTCCAGAATGGCGTTGGTGTTGGATATGTCCCCCAAGGCGTTGGAGCAGGTGCTGTACTTTGCGGAGAACGTGGTGCTGGATCCCGGTACCACGCCGCTGGAAAAGGGCGCGGTGCTGAACGATAAGCAGTATTACGAGTACCGCGAGCTTTACGAGGACGAATTCCGCGTCGGCATGGGTGCCGAGGCGATCAAGGAGCTTTTGCAATCGCTACCGCAAATCGGCCCGCCAGCTCGAAGAGACCAGCTGTAAAGGCAAGACCAAAGGCGTAGATAAACGGATTGTTCTGTGCAAAGGCCACAAACCAGGTTTGGCTTTGCAGG
>JAZSMC010000011.1:0-7291 GCA_045535705.1 Eubacteriales bacterium | reverse complement strand
CCACACGGAAGCCGCCCGTGTAGCCCTCGTCTGCCATAGCCGCCGAAATTGCGGCGGTAATGGCGGCGATCAACGCGCCGTCGTCATTCGACTCAACGGGCGCCTCCGTTACGGGAGCAGGGGCAGGTTCGAAAGCGTTCTGCTCCGTCTGCACGGGCATGGACATTTCCGAAAAATCATTCGTTTCCTTTTTTTCGGAAACTACACGGTGCAAGACCTCGATCACCAGCCAGAGCAGAGCCAAGACTGCAAAAATTGCCACCATGCCAAGCAACGTAACCGTTCCCGCTTCTTTCGCGTTTTCAGCCAAGGAACGTCCGTTTGCCGTTAGCGCATAAAACCAATTTGCGTTCATCATATCCAACCTCCGCGTCAAAGAGGAAGATTACAATGCTTACGAACCGACGCATCCGAACGCTTCATCATCAGCATATACACGGCGGAACAAATTCTCGCACGCAATTCTGCTGCCGGGATCACGTCGTCGATGCTGCCATCCGAAGCCGCCGCGGATGCGGAAGCGCAATCCGATCTCCACTTTGCAACCAGATCCGCACGGGTTTCTGTTTCGGTAATGCGGTCATTCCAGAGGAACGCCACCGCTGCCTCGGGCGCCATCACGCTGACTTCCGCCGTGGGAAGCGCGTAGACCAGATCAGCCCCCAATCCGCGGGAACCCATAAGGGTGAACGCCGCGCCGTACGCTTTTCCGATAATCGCAGTAATTTTTGCGGTATCCGCGGTGGCGTACGCCATCGCCAATTTACCGAGCTGTGCCGCCAGAGGACTTCCCTCCTCCGCTTCGCTGACTGCCACGCCCTCGCTGTCGGTCAGGGTGACGATCGGGATCCCGAAGCTATCGCAGAAGGAGATCAGCTTTGCCGCTTTTTTCGCGCCGTCTGCGGTGATCGCACCGCCGTTCACAGCCGAATCATTGGCAACGATGCCGCAACAAACGCCACCGATTTTCGCAAATCCCGTAACCATCTCGGTTCCGTAAGCCTCACCGATCTCGGTGAACAGCCCCGAGTCGGCGATCACGCCCGCAAGGGCGCGTCCGCTCAAGCCGTCCACGGCAACCAAGCGGTTCACGTCGTCCGTAATTTCTTCAGCGGCAACGCCGTCCTCGCAGTTGGACGGAAGAAGATCCACCAATCCACGAACCTTTGCCAAAGCGTCGGCACCGCTCTCTGCGGTCATGGAAGAAAGACCGTTTTCTGCAGTATAATCAGCCGTTCCCACCTCTTTACCCAGCAGGAAAGGGGTATTTACGTACAATTTTGCGGTATCCTTTACCGTTACCAATACGTCAAACATGGCGGCAACGGTTGCGGACATTCCCGCGCAAACTCCGTCGATCACGGCAATCTGCGGAACAACGCCCGAAGCTTTTGCAACGCAGGAAAGCAATTTCCCATAAGCATCCAAAGCGGACGCGCCGTCCGCAACATAAGCTCCGATGCTATCAAAAATTCCGATCACGGGCGCACCGTTTTTCATTGCCATTTCATAGAGCATCCCGATCTTTTTTGCTTGAACGCTGTCAAACGCGCCCTTTTCGCGATCACAGTCCTGCACGAACGCATACGCCAACTTCCCGTTGATCGCACCGTATCCGCACACCGCTCCCGCCAGATCGCCATGCTCTTTTTTGAGATAAGCTCCAACTTCCACAAAGCTGCCGGAGTCGAACAGGCCGGTTATTTTTTGCACACCGATCGTTACGTCTTTCTCCATTCAGAACATCCTCCAATTCTCTATTTTCGGGGATTGTTTTTTTAATTTTTCGCAAAAAACCTTCCACCCCATTTTAATGGAATTTTACCATAAATAATACACTTTGTCAACGAAAAACAAAATATTTTCATGAACTTTTTGTTAAAATTAGAATTACAAGGTAAAAAAGGCGCCGCATCACAAATGTGTACGCCAGAAAACGCAGTTTTTGGGCGTACACATAACGAAATTTGCCCTTTCGGGCAAGTGAAATCGCCGCGCGGTGAAATATTTGCTCCGCAAATGTGAAATGTTCGCTGACGCGAACGTGGGCAAATTTCATTTCACATGGAGCGAAGCGAGATATTTCACAATGTTCGGCAGAACATTATTTCACGTTTTGCTAAAGCAAAACATTTCACTTTACTATCAGGAAAAGCTTGACAAAAGCAACGCAAAAACACTTATGACAGACGATTTTTTCATTATCATAAGCGCTTTTCTGATATTTGATTAAAAACTGCGTTATAGGACGTCAACTAAAAGTGTGCAACACCTTTTCCGTTTTTATACACGGCGACCGGGTTCAACCTTGAACCTTTCCAACGTAAAAGATCTTTCGCAGAGATTCTCTCAAGGGCTTCACGATTGCGATCACGATCAGCATCATGCCCATGGTGAATAATGTTGCTAAAGTAAACGGCGACCAGTAGATCACGGTCTTCACCGTGAAGACCTTCCGCAGCACGTATTCCAGCAAAACCGTCCATGCCCCCACCGCGATCAATCCACCTCCGATGACGTACAGATACCCACGGCGGACGTATCGCATCACTGCCACCATAGCAGACACGATCCCTCCCAGTGCCGCCGTAATGGGCAGGGCAAACGCAAAAAACCAATTGCCACCGCTTTGATAATTGATATAAAACAGCAACGCCAATGCCCCCGCAAAATCGCAGGGCACGAAAACCACGGGATTGGGTCGCTGGAACCACCACGGCAGGATCACGGTCAAATACGCCAACAGGATCCCCCCCGCAACGTATCCCGACCAATGGACCCGATGCAGACGTGAGATCTCAAATCCCATGATCAGAGCAATGGTCAGCCCCGCTAAAATACTGATCACGAACAGTACGCCACGAGGATTGAACTCCTCGGATTGAAACTCCTTTTGCGGATAGGCAGACGCACGCTCCTTTGCCGCAAAATCGGGATGATACACCTTCGTTTCACAGATCGGACAGATCTTTTGCCCTTCCGATAATTCTACACCGCATTTGATACAATACATCCTTACTGTTCTCCTCCCCTCGTATTACTCTCGGCTTTCACGTGGATCCCCTGCTCCCGAAGCACCCCATACAAATGCTTCTCCAGCAGAGGCTCCTTGATATTTCGGATGACGTTCAGGTTCAGCTTTCCGCCGTAGGTGATGGCGGAAGTATTATAGGGCGCGCTGGATTGCACTCCGAGAACGAAGTCCATCCGCTCCACACGGTCAGAAAACTCCTGTGGCATATTCACCACTCCCAAATTGGAGAAGCTGAAGCAGGATTTACGCTCTCCCACCGCGTTGAAGATCAGCTTCATGACAAAATTTTTCACAAACAAGGGCGCCAAACGTAAGATCATCTGTTTTTCGTTGTTGACGTTGGTGGCGATCATCGCCGCCATGTTTTTGGGCGTGATCTGCAACTTCATCTGATGATGAACGATGCCGCAGATCTCGTCAAACTCAAATTCTCCCATGCCCGGATCAATTCCGGGAGTGGCGTAAAGCACGAAATTCCGCAGCGTTTCCGAGGGAAACATCTTTCGCAGATTCACGGGGATCAGAATTTTAATGGGCTTATGCCGTTTCGGATTTCTCACAGTCTGCTTTTGCACGCGGACACAAGCCATGATCAGAACCGTGGTCAGATACGCCGTCACCGTGACTCCGCGTTTCTTTGCCTCGCGCGCGACCTGCTCCGCGTCCATGATGAAGGTGGTGTTGGTCTTATAACCGTCCACCTCTCGGGTTCCCGACAGCTTCAACGCGTCGGTGTCCGCCCTGGAAGCGGGCTTTTTTCCTGCGTATTTAAAGAAGCTATCTTCCATTTCACGCTCGGAAGGCTCCTCCAAACGGTCCAGCACCCCGTTTCCCACGGGGACCTTGACACCGTACTTTTGGTACAAATATTCCGCGATCAGGGTTTTGAGAAAGATCAGACCGCCGTTTCCATCGGTCAGCGCATGGAAAAACTCCACCGCCACGCGGTTTTCGTAGAGGATCACGCGA
The DNA here is from genome assembly GCA_045535705.1 of Eubacteriales bacterium. Classification (GTDB taxonomy): domain Bacteria; phylum Bacillota; class Clostridia; order Oscillospirales; family CAG-272; genus UMGS1865. Next base: position 3,288 of record JAZSMC010000011.1, on the reverse strand, counting down.
AACGCGCACTTGCGAATGTCGTCAAAGATCATTCTGGATAGCGGATACGGCTTTTCTTCCATAATATCGGGTGCCTGTGGCACTTCCTCTAAAAAGTACCAGAAAAATCCCGTTTTCAACCGTACCGCAATGGACGGAAATCTGCGAACCGTCACATCCAGCGCGGATTGCAGGATCTCCTTATCCACGGGCTCGTTCAACGTGGCGGACAAACGGAACACGTTGCTCCAATTCCGCCGCCTGGCGGCGGGAAAGATCTTGGCGGCGTTGTCCAGCGTCATCCACCGCAATTTTTTCTGTTGGGGAATATGAACACGGATAAACTTGCGGATACGGTCAAAATCCCGCTCGTTTTCCTTCAATCCGTAAAGCACGTACCCGTGCCACATATCGGGCGTGACAACCAGCTCCGAGCGACAGCCTGCGGCGATCAGCTTTTCGTGGATGCCCGTGGCGTCGTCCAGCATGATCTCGTCGCCGCCCACGAAAATCAAGGACGGTGGCATACGTTCAAGATCGGCAAACAACGGGGACACCAACGGACGGCGTTTCAATTTCAGATCTTCTTCGTTTTCGTTGGTTTTCGGATACAAATTCTTGTCATTTTTCACTGCGCCGTAGAGATAACAGTCGGCGTAGTATTTCAAACGCTCCCTCGTCATGGAAGGATCCTTTTTTAGATTGGCTTGATAAGATGCCCCACTCATGGTCAAGTCGGTCCAAGGCGAGATGGAGATCAATCCTGCGGGAAGTGACCATCCTTTTTCGCGCAGTTTGATGCACAGAGAATACACCAGACCTCCCCCCGCGCTCTCTCCGCACAACAGGATACGGGACGGCGCGTAGCCGTTGGAGATCAAATAGCCGTAAGCGTCGGTGCAATCCTGCAAAGCGCTTGGATAGACGTGCTCGGGCGCCAAGCGGTACGCCACGCAAAGCACGCGAATACCGCATTTGGCAGCGAGAACAGTTCCAAAACCTTTGGCGTAATCCAGATTTCCGCAGGTGTAACCGCCGCCGTGAAGATACAGGATCACCCCTTCGGACAACTCATCCTTTGGCGTGATCATAGAACATTCCATGGAGCCGATCCGAAGATCCTCGACGACCACGTCAGCTTTATGAGAATTTGCCATGAGCTTTCCCAATTTATCCTGCCCTTTTCTTGCAGTTGCCAAAGAACAGCCAGACAAAAATGGCTTGAACAGCGAAAGCTGGGAGCGCAACAGTTTGGTAAGTCGTTTCACGAGATCTCCTTTCTCCGATCAGCTTGGTCGATGGAAAAACAAAGAGGAACTTTGATCGGAAGTTCCTCTTTCATTTTTAGTCCAGAACGGGCATAGTCCAGCAAAGCGTCTTCTTGCAAGCCTTAACTGCGGCGTCTGCCTCACGTTCATTCATGGGACGGCTGATAAACGCAAACGTGCCGTTCTCACCGTTCACAGTATAGCTGTCATATCCAAAGAATTCCTTGGTCTTCTCGGCGCACTTGGCGCATCCTTCCATCACGAAGCAACGGCGACAAACGCGGTCAGCCACATCTGCCATATCCGCATCGGCGGCGACGCTCCAGTGCAAACGGGCGGAACGGGCGGCGCCCGTGGCAATATTCAAAATATCCGCCACCACCGCGCTGGCGGTGGGCAATTTTCCGGCTCCCGCGCCGTAGAACAGCGCCCTGCCCAACATATTGGCGTCCACCAAAATACCGTTGAACACGCCCGACACGTGATGCACGGGGTTGGCGGCGGGAACCATATGGGGCGCAACCAAAGCCAGAACCTTTCCGTTGATCCGCTCGGTGTGTCCGATGAGCTTAATGGCGCATCCGAAGCGATCCGCCACGGCGGTCTGCTCTGCGGTGATCTGCGTGATCCCCTTCACCGAGATCTGATTGGGGGAGAGCAAAGTCCCAAACGCCAAAGCAGCCAAAATAACGATCTTTCTGGCAGCGTCCAAGCCTTCCACGTCGGCGGTTGGGTTGGCTTCTGCATATCCGTTTGCCTGCGCTTCCTTGAGCGCCGACGCAAACTCCGCGCCCTCATTCTTCATTTTGGTGAGAATAAAATTGGTGGTTCCGTTCAAAATACCACTGACAGACAGGATCTCGTTGGATGCCAAGTCCACCTGCAAGGGACGGATGATGGGAATTCCCCCACCAACGCTTGCTTCAAACAGATAAGAAACGCCGTTTTTCTGCGCCAGCTCCAAAAGCTCCGCGCCAAAGTTGGCAACCACCTCTTTATTGGACGTCACCACGCTCTTGCCTGCTTCCAACGCAGATCTCGTGAACTCATAAGCGGGATGGGATCCCCCCATCATTTCCGCCACGATGCTGACGTCAGGATCGCTCAGGATCACGCTGATGTCGTGAACCACCCGATCTCCCAAGGGATGCTCGGGAAAGTCGCGGAGATCCAGAATATATTTGATATTCAGCTCCTCGCCGCAACGCTCCGCCAGCAGCTTTTGATTTTCGATAAGCACCTCGGCGGTGCCGCTTCCAACCACGCCAAAGCCCAAAATAGCAATTTGAATCATAATGTTCGTTCCTTTTTCTGTTACCGCAACGGTATATTTTTACGATTTCTCTATATTATAACATAAATTCTCCGAAAATGCAATCAAAACTCTTGAAATTTTTAAAAAAATATGGTATACTGTTTCAAACGGCGCAAGGAGGGTTCTTATGGGTTCTCAAATCGGCAGTATGAACAACGTAAAGATCTTCGTGTTATATCTGATGAAAAACATCAACTATCCCATGGATTACGTCACCATCAACGAGGTGGTGATGCAGACCGATTACGTGATGTATTTGGATTTTGCGGAAGCGTTTCACCAGATGCTGGACGGAGAGTTGATCGCCGAGGACGGTAAAAACGAGCGTGGAGAGCCGCTTTATTCGGTTACCCACAAGGGACGCCTGGTGGCTGAACAGCTCAAGAGCGACATTCTCCCCTCTATTTTGGATAAAAGCTTGGCAGGCGCGTTGCAATATTTGGATTTCCGTCGCCGCGGGATCCTGGTGGATTGCGAATCCGTTCGCTGCCCCGACCAGACCTTCGACGTCACCGTGACGCTGAAGGAAAAAGACAAGATCATTCTTTCCACTACCATTAACGTAGATTCGGAATATCACGCGGTGCAAATGAAAAAGCATTTTCGCGAATATCCCGACGTGATCTACAGAGGAACCTTATCCCTGCTTTCGGGGAAGCTTGAGTTTCTTTACGACGAGAAAAAAGACAATTAAACGCATAAACGCAATTTGAATACTGAAAAGGC
>JAZSMC010000134.1:0-10150 GCA_045535705.1 Eubacteriales bacterium | reverse complement strand
CCTTTCCGCCGGGAAGCAGATCCTCGTCGGGCAGGTTGGGCAGACCCAAAAGGAAGGACTGCAGCTGGGTTTCAACCTCCTTCAGCTTATCATCGTTCTCCTTAACCATTGCGCCGAGCGCCTTCATTTCGGCGAATACGGGAGCGAGATCCTTGCCCTCTTTCTTGTATTGAGGGATCAGCTTGTTGGTCTTGTTTTGGTCGGCTTTCAGAGTTTCTGTCTCTCCGATCAGCGTCCTGCGTTGGGTGTCCAGACGAAGAATGTTTTCAACGTCTTCTTTGGCGTCTTTTCCTTTTTTTGCAAGACGAGCCACCACTTCGTCGGGATTTTCTTTGATATATTTAATGTCGATCATGCTGTTTTCTCCTTTTTATTGCTCTTGTTTAAAGAAATCGTCGCCGCAAATAGCGGTCAGAAGCGCTTCCAGGTCGTCATCGTCTGAATACGCCAGCTCCACGACCTTCTTTTTTGCGGTCTTCAAAATACGGACCTTGCGCCCCAGATAGGTCACCGCGCGGTGCTCCAGGTCTTTCATGTAGACCTTTCGCTGAACGGCTTCGTTGGAATCGTCCACGTCTGCTTCGTTGGGCTCGTAATTGAGCAGACGGATGGTCTTCTCGACGTCCCGAACGGAAAGCTCTTTTTCAACGATCTTTTCCGCCAGGGATGCCATTTGCTCCTGGTTTTTCAGCCCCAGAAGCGCGCGGGCGTGTCCTGCGGACAGTTTTCCGTCCCGTACCATTTCCAAAACTTCGTCGGGAAGGTCCAGTAAACGGAGCAGATTTGTGACGGCGGAACGGCTTTTTCCTACCTGTTTTGCCACTTGCTCCTGCGTCAGATCGAAGCGCTCGATCAACGTGTTGTACGCCAACGCTTCTTCAATGGGATTCAAATCTTCTCTTTGAACGTTTTCGATAACTGCCACTTGGGCGGCTTTCAGGTCGTCACCTTCTAAGATCACTGCGGGGATTTCGTTCAGTCCTGCCATTTTTGCGGCTCTCCAACGGCGTTCGCCTGCTAAAATTTCGTAGGTTCCCTGTAAAAGAGCGCTTTCGCGCACCACGATGGGCTGCAGCACGCCAAATTGGGCGATGGAGTCTGCCAAATTTTCCAGAGGCTCGCGCTCAAAGGTCTTTCTGGGCTGGTCGCTTCTGGGTTCGATATCGGAAATGCGGATGGATGAGGCGGCGTTTGCTTTGTCGCTTGCCAGAACGTTGTCGTCCAACAGAGAGTAAAAATCTCTGCCGAGTCCGCTTCTTGCTTTTGCCATAACGGTTGTCCTTTCTTTTTACTATTTACTATGTAATGATGATGGTGCTTTTGGAGAGCGCGGAGTGCGCTCGCGGGCGATCAATGATCGCCCCTACTTTGGTGAAAGCAGGAGAGTGTTAAATCCGTTCCACCAGCTCTTTTGCCACGTTCATGTACTCCACGGCGCCTTTGGAGCGCTTTTCGTGGTAGTAAACGGGCGCACCGAAGCCGGGAGCCTCGGAAACCTTTACGTTTCTGGAGATGGTGGTTTCGAACAGTCGGTCGTCATAGTGCTTTCTCAGCTCGTTGATAACCTGCAAGGACAGCAGCAAACGGCTGTTGTGCATGGTGATGAGGATCCCCGTCACCTTCAGATCCTTATTATAGTGCTGTTTGATCCTACTGATGGTGAACATCAGCTGGGACAAGCCTTCCAGCGCGAAGAATTCGCACTGCATGGGGATGATCACCCCGTCGCTGGCGGTCATAGCGTTGACGGTCAACATTCCCAGAGAGGGCGGGCAGTCAATGATGATGTAATTGTATTGATCACGGACTGCGTCCAACTTCTTTTTCATAGTGTATTCGCCGTTTTCCATGTCGCCCAGCTCATATTCTGCTCTTGCAAGGGTGGTATGAGTCGGAATGATGGATAAATTATCGTAATTTGTGGGGATCGCCACGTCTGCGGCAGTTGTTTCGGTGGTCAACATCTCAAATGCGGTTACTTTCAAGTTTTTCTTCATGATCCCGACGCCACTGGTTGCGTTTCCTTGGGGATCCAGGTCGATCAGCAAGACTTTATAGCCCAAAACACCCAGGGATGCTGCGATATTCACAGCGGAAGTGGTTTTTCCGACTCCGCCTTTCTGATTTGCGAATGAAATGATTTTTCCCATTTTAGGTTCCTTTCGTGGTTTTTGCTTTGGATATTTCATTATCACTAATATTATACCACACATTTCACGGGATTGCAAGAGGTTCTTGCATCTTTTACCTGGAAATGTTTCACGTGAAACGTAAAAATGGTTGGAGGGAATGTTTCACGTGAAACATCAAAAAAATGAAACCTTCCAGAGGAAAGGTTTCACGTGAAACATTATAGAGGCTTTTTAACGATTGCGGAGTAGTTGCGAGGGTATTGCTTCGGGGTGGCTTTTTCTTTTGTGACGGTAATGATGTGCCGTGTTTCGATTTCCGCGACGGTTTTGAGTGTTGCTTCTTGATCTGACACAGTTTTTCCGCCCAACAAAGAAATCGCGCGAGTTGCTTCTTGAAGCTCTCGGCTCCCTTGTGCGCCCTTCATTGCCACCAGCACGCCGCCTTTTTTAATAAAAGGAAGCGTCAGCTCCGCGAGGATCGGCATAGCTGCCATGGCTCGGCTGGTTGCCACGTCAAAATGTTCTCTGAATTTCTGCATTTCGGGAGATTCCGCGCGGGCGCAAACGGGAGAAATATTGGACAATCCCATGGAATCAACGGCTTTTTGCACAAAGTTGATCTTTTTTGCGGTGCTGTCAACTGCCGTGATCTTCAGATCGGGACGTACGATGGCGAGGGGAATGGTGGGGAATCCGCCGCCACAGCCTACGTCAATGACGGTCGCGCTTTGCGAAAAGAATGGTTCTGCCAGAAGGCAGTCGGCGTAATGCTTTGCAATGATATCGGGAATCTCCCGAATTGCGGTCAGATTCGTGTGGCTGTTTTCTTCCGTCAGCAGTTTTGTGAATTCATAGAATCTTTCAACCGTTTCTTTGCCGCAAAACCGTTCCAGACCGTTTTTCTTCAACAAAAAGCAGTATTGATCGTAAAATGAGGTAAAATCAAGCATGATTTGATTCCTTATATAAAATTAGTGAATGCCGAGGTAGATCATCAGCACCGAAACGTCGGCGGGGTTGACGCCGCTGATCCTGGATGCTTGTCCCAAGGTCAGCGGGCGGATCTTGTTCAGCTTTTGTGCCGCCTCGATGCGAAGTCCTTTGATAGACTGATAGTCAATGTCGGTGGGGAGCGCCTTTTGCTCCAGTTTTTCCTGCCGCGCCACTTCTGCCAGTTGTCTTGCGGCGTAGCCTGCGTATTTGATGTCGTATTCCGCTGTCATTTGCTCATTCAGAGGTAAAGACGGACGGTTTGCGTCGATTTCTTTCAGATCTTCATATGTGATCCCGGGGCGGCGTAATAGGTCTGCCAGAGAAGCGCCTGATTTCAATTCTGTCTGACCGTGTGCTATCAGAAAGCCGTTTGCGACGGAGGGGGATAGGATCGTATCCTCTAAACGCTGCTTTTCTGCCTCTTGACGCGCTTTTTTCTCTAAAAAACGCTGGTATCTTGCGTCGTCGATGAGTCCGACCTCGTGTCCGATGGGTGTCAATCGAAGGTCGGCGTTGTCCTGACGGAGCAGCAGACGGTATTCGGAACGGGACGTCATCATGCGATAAGGCTCGTTGGTTCCTTTGGTGACCAGATCGTCGATGAGCGTGCCGATGTAACCGGATGACCGAGAAAGTGTGATGGGTGGCTTCCCTTGGACCTTTCTGGCGGCGTTGATGCCTGCCACCAAGCCCTGTCCTGCCGCTTCCTCATAGCCCGACGTGCCGTTGAACTGTCCCGCGCCAAACAGACCTTTTACCGTCTTAAACTCCAGTGTGGCGTCCATTTGGGTAGGATCGGCGCAATCGTATTCGATGGCGTAGGCGTAGCGCATGATCTCGGCGTGCTCAAACCCGTCCAAGGATGCCAGCATTTGGTGCTGAACGTCCAGGGGCAAGGAAGTGGAGAAGCCTTGAATGTACATCTCCTCGGTGCAGACGCCCATGGGTTCCACAAACAGTTGGTGTCGCTCTTTGTCGGCAAATCGAACCAATTTATCTTCGATAGAAGGGCAATAGCGAGGACCTGTTCCGTGGATCTTTCCCGAATATAGGGCGCTTCTGGAAATGTTTTCACGAATAATTCGATGAGTTTCCGCATTGGTATAGACAATATGGCAAGGTATTTGTTTTATATTTTCCAGATATTCCCAGTTTGTTTGAGAGCTATAAGGAATGATGGGGGATTCGCCCGGTTGTTCTTCCAGCTTGGAAAAATCAATGGTGGAGCGCTTCACGCGGGCGGGGGTTCCCGTTTTGAATCGCAGAAGCGTGATGCCCGCGGCTTCCAGAGAAGCACTCAAGCCCTTGGCTGGGAGAGAGCCGTCGGGACCTGCTTCATAGCTGGTGCTCCCGACAAATATTGCGCTTTCCAGATAGGTTCCCGTGGCAACCACGGCGCAATCGCAAGTCCATTTTTCGCCCAATCTCGTGGTGACCGACGTGACGCGTCGGATGCTGTTTTCGGCTTCCTCGGTTTCCACCGAAACGATCTCGGCTTGGATCAAGCGAAGATTTGGGGTGGTTTCCAGCGTGTGCTTCATGATGGTCTGGTACTGACGGCGGTCTGCTTGGATCCGCTTGCTTTGCACCGCCGCGCCCTTTCCTAAATTGAGGGTGCGTGATTGCAAAGTGACCAGGTCTGCTGCCCGTCCCATCTCGCCGCCCAGCGCGTCGATCTCGTACACCAAATGCCCTTTTGCGGTGCCCCCGATGGACGGATTGCAGGGGAGATTCGCCACGGCGTCCAGGGACAGCGTGAACAGCACGGTGTCCACCCCCATACGGGCGCACGCCAACGCTGCTTCGATTCCTGCGTGGCCTGCGCCAATGACTGCCACCGAGGTCCTGCATCGGTTTTGAAGTTCTGACATGATGACTCCTTATAGACAAATATTGCTGTTTTGCAACAACTGCAAAACAGAATTCGTCCGAAACATTTTTACCTATAATATTATACACGAAAACCTGCGCCTTTTCAAGTGGTTTTCAAGAAAAAGTGGAACAACGTCGGCGTGGGAAGGTCGTTGGCTTTGCCTACGCTTGAAGGTCGCGGACTCTGTCCGCACCTGCTTAAAACCTTTTTGAAAAAAGGTTTTTAGAATTCCAAAAACTTTCAACGAAGGGGATAAGGTGTCCTTCCGAGGGTAGTGCGAACAAATTTCTTCCCGTATAGTTTGGCGGGTGAAAGTTTTTGCTCCCTATCCTTGCTTTGGGTGCGACATCACCCTGTATGGGAAAGCTCAACGGACAGACGGCAGAATAGCTCCCGCAAGCCGTCAGGTACCACCACCCTGCCGGCTCCATGAATTTAGTTGTGATACAGAATCATATCATCGGGGTGTGAAGTTGCGGTTTTCGCGGTACAAACAGCGAGGTTTGGGAGCGCCACTGGCGCCCGCCACCCTAAATTCTCTCCCGAAAAAGCAACTTATCCTATGGAATAATGTCATCGGGGTACGAGGTTGCGTTTTTCGCGGAACAAACGGCGAGGTTTTGTAGAGGGCGACGTCCTCGACACCCCAGACCAATGTTTTTTAATTTTTTCTAACCTATTTCAGGTTAAAATCAACATTTTAAAACAAGTTATGATATAATATGGTAGACGAAATGAGATCGTGTATCCAAGATGAAGAAATTTTGCGAAATGGATACGTGAATTAAACGCAAATAAGTGAAGAAAGGAGAAAAAGATGGAAAGATCACCGCCCGATTGGCGTACGTAAACTCCGATTGTTGTCACACAATTGCATATTGCAAACGGATCGTGAGATAAGCGATCCGTTTTTTTGACGGAAAAAAGGGAGATTGAGTTTTCATGGCGTATTACTGCGAGGGATGATATATCGTTCCGATACGAAGCGATCAAACTCTAAAATAAAACCCACCAAAAAAGAAATTCCCACCACGCTCCGTCCAATGTGCAGATCAAAATCTGATCTTGTGTTGGACGGAGCGTGGTGGGAAAGTTCTTGGGGAGAGGTGGGTTTGGGAGGAGAGGGGGATTCTTTCAAGAATCCCCCTCTCCTTCCAAGGTCATCCCTCTCTCATGGGTTATACCTTCGGTAGCTTATTCAAATTTGCTTGGATTTCATCGTCGGTGGGGACGTAGTCGGTCATCACACCGTTGTGGAACTTTTCGTAGGATAGCATATCAAAGTAGCCGGTACCGGTCAGACCGAACAGAATGGTCTTTTCTTCACCCGTTTCTTTGCACTTCAACGCTTCGTCGATGGCGATCTTGATGGCGTGAGAGCTTTCGGGGGCGGGAAGGATGCCTTCCACCCGCGCAAAGATTTCCGCCGCTTCAAATACCGACGTTTGCGGAACCGTCACTGCTTCCAACAGTCCGTCGTGACGGAGCTGGGAGAGGATGGGGTTCATACCGTGGTAGCGCAAGCCGCCCGCATGAGTTGCCGCGGGCATGAATCCACTGCCCAGCGTGTACATTTTCGCCAAGGGACAAACCTTGCCCGTGTCACAATAGTCGTAGGCGTAAACGCCGCGTGACAGACTGGGGCAGGACGCAGGCTCCACCGCGATGAAGCGGTAGTCGGCTTCTCCGCGGAGCTTTTCACCCATGAAAGGAGCGATCAAGCCGCCCAGATTGGAGCCGCCGCCCGCGCATCCGATGATGAGATCGGGCTTGATGCCGTATTTGTCCATCGCCGCCTTGGTTTCCAAACCGATCACCGTCTGGTGCAGCATGACTTGATTCAGCACGCTTCCCAGAACGTAACGGTAGCCATCCAGACTTTCCGCCTTTTCCACAGCCTCGGAGATGGCGCAGCCCAAGCTACCGTTGGTGCCGGGATGCTCTGCCAGGATCTTTCTTCCCACCTCGGTTTCCATGGACGGGGAAGGCGTGACCGACGCGCCGTAGGTTCTCATGACCTCGCGGCGGAAGGGCTTTTGCTCGTAGGAGCATTTCACCATATACACCTTGCAGTCCAACCCGAGATACGCGCACGCCATGGACAAAGCAGTACCCCACTGTCCCGCGCCCGTTTCGGTGGTGACGCCCGTGAGTCCCTGCTTCTTGGCGTAGTACGCCTGGGCGATGGCGGAATTGAGCTTGTGGCTTCCGCTGGTGTTGCTTCCCTCAAACTTGTAATAGATCTTGGCGGGAGTTTGGAGCTTTTCTTCCAAACAGTAAGCGCGCACCAGGGGAGAGGGACGGTACATTTTATAGAAATTGGTGATTTCCTCGGGAATGGGGAAGTAGGCGGTGTTCTCGTCCAGCTCCTGGTCGATCAGCTCGTCGCAGAACACGGCGGACAGCTCCTCTTTGGTCATGGGCTGCTTGGTTTCGGGGTTGAGCAGGGGCGCGGGCTTGTTTTTCATGTCCGCGCGGAGATTATACCAAGCCTTGGGCATCTCGTCTTCTTCCAGATAAATTTTGTAAGGGATTTTTTTAGTTTCCATCGTTCGCTCCTTTTTATGAATCTTCGGAAAGCGCCGAAAAAACAAACCCTTACCCCAACACGGGGCAAGGGTTAAAATTCTTGCGGTACCACCCGAATTGCAATCTGAATCACTTGCATTCTCTCTGCGCATACCATAGATATGCGACGCTGAAGATAACGGGAGCGCACCCCGTCGAAGCCTACTGGTCGAAAAAGACGTTCGGTTCGCCCTCAAAAGCCCATTCACAGCCGCGTTTTCGCCGCAATCCCACCGCCTGCGACTCTCTGCACAAAACCACGCACCGCTACTCCGCTTTCTCGTCGGTTTTTCTTATCTTTTAACAGTATATCTCTTTTTTTTGCATTTGTCAATAGGTTTTTGAAAAAAATATGAGAAAGAAGACGGTTGGTGATATTCCGACTCCGTCGGAGTGATATTTTGACTTTGTCAAAGTGATATTCCAACTCCGTTGGAGTGATATGATCGCTGACGCGATCATTGGAAAGGGAGAAAGGTATGAATATTTTAATGTTAACAGATCGAATGGAAAGCGGGGGCGCGGAAACCCATGTGGAAGCCCTAGCTTCAGGACTTTCGGCGCGAGGGCATCGGGTGGCGGTGCTGTCGGGGGGCGGCAGGATCGCGGACGGATTGGAAGAAAAAGGAATAAAACAATATCGTTATGAATGGACGGTGGACTGGTTCCATTGGCGCAAAAACGCAGGACGTGTGTTAAAAAAAGCCGTAAAAGAAGGGGGATTTGACGTGCTTCACGCCCACACGCGCAGGACAGCCCACTTGCTCAAGCCCATGGAGTGGGGTGAGAAATTGACGGTGGTGACGGTTCACGCCGCCTTCCCTTGCCAGCCTTGGCTGAAAAACATCTACGGCTGGGGAGAGAAGACGGTTGCGGTCAGCGAGGATCTACGGGCGAGAGTCTGCGACGTGTTTGGTGTGCCTGCCGAGGCGGTGACGGTGATCCCGAACGGCATTGACTGCCGTCGGTTCTGTCCGTCCAAGCTGCCGCCGGATCCGCGCACGGTGCTGTTTGCCAGTCGGTTGGACGAGGATTGCTCTCTGGGCGCCGAGCTGCTGTGCGAAATTGCTCCTGCGCTCAAAAAGGATTTCCCTGATCTTCGTATCCGAATCGCGGGGGGCGGCACCCGATTGGGGAAGATTCGGGACTTGGCGACGAAAATCAATCAACGGTGTGGAGAAAACACGGTGACGGTGTTGGGAAACGTGGAAAATATGGCGGACGAATACCGAAAAAACGCCGTTTTCGTGGGGGTGTCCAGAGCCGCCATGGAAGCCGCCGCCGTCGGGTGCGCCGTGATCCTCGGGGGAGATCAGGGCAGGGGCGGTTTCCTGTCTTCCGACGATCCCATTCCTGCCGTCAGCAATTTTTGTTGCAGAGGGGAGCGTCTTCCCGACGGGGCGTGGCTGGAGAAGCATCTTCGTCGGTTGTTGGACGAGCCCCGATTCGCGGTAGAGCTGGGGAGAAAGGGACGCGCTTGGATGAAATCGCGGTACTGCGCGGATGCGATGGTGCTGGCGGTGGAAGATCTATACCGTAAGTGAGGTTTTTTGAAAATGAGAAGGTTTGATCGTTGCATCGGCGGTTACGCGGGATGCGGAAATTTGGGGGACGACGCCATTTTGCAGGCGTATTTGGAAAAGCTGTCCCGCGCGGAGCGCAGAAAGACGGTGGTGCTGTCAGGAGATCCGCGACGGGATAGCAGGCGGTTTGGGGTGAAGTGCGTGGGCAGAAAAGATCTCTTTGCCGTGGCAGTCTGCTTTTTGAGATCGGAGCGCTTTTTATGCGGCGGCGGTTCCTTGTTGCAAAACGGTACGGGAGATCTGTCGCTTTCGTACTATCTTGGCTTGCTTTGGCTGGCGAGGATCTGCGGATGCAAAACGGAGATCCTGGCAGGGGGGATCGGACCGATACGGGGCGAACGGGCGGAAAAAGCCGTCGTCCGAGAACTGCAAAAATGCCGTCGGATCGGTCTTCGGGACGAAAATTCTCGCCGATGGTTGGAAGAACGGGGGATCCCGAAGGAAACAATGACCGTGGAAGAAGATCCCGCTCTGCGGTTGCGTCAGCCCGACGGGATGCGGACGCTGTATCTGAAAAAAGAGGCGGGGATCCCCTTGGACCGTCCGTACGTTTGCGTGGTCCTTCGGAGCGGGGACGGGGGCTGTTTACAAGCCGTCGCGGACGCGTTAAAGCGTCTGGCGGCAGAGGATGGCTTGATGCCCGTGTTTTTGGTGTTTGACCGGGCGCAGGATGCCGAAATTACACGAACGGTGTGCAAAAACACGGGGGGAATCACGGTAAAATTACGGGAAGCGGTGGACGGCTTGGCTATGATCTCGGGATGCGCGTGCTTGCTATCCATGCGACTTCACGGGCTGATCTTTGCGGCGTCCGTCGGCGTGCCTGCCGTGGGGATTTCTCCCACCGAGGATGAGCCGAAGCTGGCGTCCTTTTGCCACGCCCACGGCATCCCCCATTTCACACCGTCACAGTTAAACGTGGAGAAGGTCGTGGAAAGGTTAGAAAGTCGTGGGGCTAGCCCCACACCCCACTTAAGGGACTTTTGAAAAAGTCCCTTAAG
>JAZSMC010000029.1:0-13740 GCA_045535705.1 Eubacteriales bacterium | reverse complement strand
GACCGCTTGGCCTCCGACTTAATATGGGATGCGGTATGACGGAACAGATGCTTCCCCGCGTCGTCCGCAAAGGTCAACAGCTTCACGTCGTCGCCGTCCTTCAATTCCTGCGTCAGAGCAACCGTCACGCCCCCAATCTCCGCGCCGATGACTTCACGGGTGATCAGCCCCGCTTCCTTTGCAGCTTCATAGACCGTGATGGGAGCCGTCAGCTCCATTTCGGTATTTTGTAATTTGATCTTCATTGGTATATTTCCTCTTTTCTTTATAATGCATTCGTAATACGATAGAACGCACCCCGTCGGCACAAGTCCAACGGGGTGCGGATCTTCCACACGGTTCCACCCGAAAGTTTCACTCTCAAATTCAATTATCGGAAGAAAGTGGTACACAGACGTTTCACATCGGAACCTCACAGCGTGATCTCTCACAGTTCCTTCTCTGCAGATGCTACCTCGACTGCACGTGTCTTTCTCGGCTGAACCGCGATTTGGTTCAGACTTTTTTCGCCTTCAGCGTTTGATTGTAAGTTGATCTGGGATTCACGATCTCCCGCCAATCCAGATCCCCTCTGTCCAATGCCATGATCAGCACCTCTGCCGTGGCAATATTGGTGGCAACAGGAATATTATACATATCACACAGACGGAGAATTTCCTTCTCTACTTCGTCCACGTCCGAATTGGGACGGGTGTCCTTAAAATAAAGCAGCATATCGATCTCGTTATAAGCGATGCGGGACGCGATCTGTTGCTCGCCGCCCTGTACGCCCGAAAGCAGCCGTTCCACTTCCAGCCCCGTAGCCTCTGCAATATACTTTGCCGTAATACTGGTGGCGCAAAGGCTGTGCTTGCTGAGTACGCCGCAATATGCGATACAGAACTGCGTCATCAACTCCTTTTTCAGATCGTGTGCAATGATGGCAATTTCCATTGGTGTAAGTCCTTTCTTTAGTTATTCTGTTTTTCAACAGCCGACGCACAGCAAGATCTCCTGCGCAGAGCCATGAGCCGTCCTGACAAGGACAAAACTCACAAACACCATATTTCACTATATTATACCACTTTTTTTACTTGATTGTCAATAGTATTGCGCTATTTTTTCAAAGTTTAACCGTATTTAACAGAAAAATCTCTGAATCATGTCCGAAATTACAGTGAAAATTTATTCGTAATGGGCTCTGGAGCCACCGATAAATTTGGGACGGGTGCGCGCACAAAGCAAAAGCGCCTCTCCGATCGTCTTTTGGGACAGACGCACGGGTACCGCCACGTCGCGCAAGTGCATCCCGATCAGCGTGCCTCCGATATCCATGCCCGCATGGGCGCGGATATGCTCCACAGCCACGGGAGACGAAAAATGCTTCCACGCCGCAGTTGCGAAGGAGCCGCCTGCCTTGGGCTGCGGAACCACGCAAACGGGCTCGTAGCCATATTTCAAAGCACATTCTTCTTCCAAAATGAGAGCGCGGTTCAAATGCTCACAACACTGCGCCGCCAAGTAGACACCCTTTTCACGGAGAATGGGCGCCACTGCCTCGTAGACCGCTTCTGCCGCTTCCACGCTGGAGCCGTGTCCGATCTTTTCTCCGACGATCTCGGACGAGGAACATCCAATCACCAGAACGTCCCCCGCTTTCAAATTCGCCTCTGCCAGAAGCTCGGTCACGGCATTGGCTGCTTGCTGCTTGATTTCCTCGTACATATCTTTCCTCCCGATCACCAACGGTCACTGTCGTCGTTGGGGATTACTTCTTTCACTGCCGCGATGGCACATTCGATCATATCGTCAGTAGGCTCCAGAACGGTCAGGTGTTGAAGCCAAACACCGGGCATGGAGATCACCTTCGTGAGCCAATTGTCGTGTCTGCCCGCAAATTTGATCAGCTCGTATCCCAAGCCCACGATCAAAGGGAGCATCAGGATCTTCACCACGAAACGCAGAGCAGTGGGAAGCACCGCCCCCGAGATCCATATGGAAATGGGATCAATAAAGAACGAAACGAAAATACTGACCAGAACCATCAGGATCAAGAACGACGTTCCGCAACGCGGATGGAATCTGCGCTGATTTCGTACGTTCTCTACCGTCAGCTCCAAGCCTGCCTCGTAGCAGAAGATGGTCTTATGCTCGGCGCCGTGGAACATGAACGTGCGGCGGATGTCCTTCATCAATGAGATCGCCGCCATATAGCCCACCAACAGCACCACTTTCATGACGCCCTCAAAAGCGGACTTGCAGAGTGAATCCAAGGCGGCATCCCCCGTGTTTTTCAGAACGGGAAACGCTTTTGCCAGCAAGTCAAACAGGAAGGTGGGCAGGAACACAAACAGTCCCATTGCCAACGCAACGCCCAGAACCACGCTGAACACCATGGTCAAGGTCATCACCCACGCGGGGAGCTTCTTTTCTTCCGATTCCTCTTTCTGTTCAGCCGATTCCTCACCTTCGGATCGTACGGGCTGTTCCACCTCTGTTTCAATCGCGTCCGAATCTTTTTTCTTTTTCTTCTTCGGCTTTTCTTCCACCAGATCCTCAAGACCTGCGATCTCCGCCGAACGCATCAGGCATTTGTAGCCCACCGCCATGGAATCGATGTAGCCAAACAGCCCACGGATAATGGGCCAACGGCAGATAGCAGGACGCTTCACGCCCTTGGTCTCAAACTCCTCAAGAACGATCTCGCCCTGAGGATTTCGCACCGCCATGGCTGATTTTTGAGGACCTCTCATCATAATTCCCTCCATCAACGCCTGACCGCCAATGGAAGTCTTGCGCCGACATACAGAGGTATTTTTATCTTCTTTTTTCAATCTTTTTCCATCCTTTCCGTCTTCCGTTTCGGAAAACGACGTTTCCAACGTATCATTATATACCAGACTTATGAACTGGATATTAACTTACGAAAAATTCTGTGCAAACGGGCGGCACACGAAGGCTTCCGCCCCCATTCCGATCAACGATTCACAAGCCGATCTTGCTCGGTCTTCATCCGCAAAGATCCCAAACACGGACGGTCCGCTTCCGCTCATCCGCGACACGATGGCACCATGGCGAAGCATCTCTTCCCTCACTACGGTCACGTCGGTCTGCAGCTGACACACCACAGGCTCGAAAATATTGTAGATCGAAGCGCATACGCCGTCCAATGATCCGCGCTCCAAAGCAGCAAGCAGATCGGGAAGTCCCGCATCGGGGCGGTTGGCTCCGTCACGAAAATCTTCATACATTTCATCCAGTTTTCCGTAAGCCCAAGGAGTGGAAACCCCCTCGCCCCGTCTTGCGATCACGATATAACAGTCAGGCATGGACGGAACCGGTGTCAGCACGTCGCCGATCCCACGGGTACGCATGGCTCCGCCAACGATACAAAAAGGCACGTCAGCCCCCAACTGACTTCCGATCTCGCACAGCTGATCAATTCCGCAGGGATTCGGAAGCAAGCGGTTCAAGCCTCGCAAAACAGCCGCCGCGTCGGTGCTTCCGCCAGCCAAGCCTCCCGCCATGGGGATCCTTTTTTGGAGATGTATCTGAACGGTTCCCGTCACCCCAACCGTTTCCATCAGCTTTTTTGCCGCACGGTACGCCAGATTCTTTCCGTCCGTGGGCATATCAGGATTTCCTTCCGCCGTCAGAACGATCTCGGCGGTGTTTCCCTGCTCAAAGCCCACTGTCACGAGATCGCATAGCGTGACGCTCTGCATCACGCCGTCGATCTCATGATAGCCGTTTTCCCGCTTGCCCGTCACGTCCAAGCAAAGGTTGATTTTTGCATAGGCTTGCTCGGTTGTATGCTTCATTTTTTCAAAAATCCTTTCAAAAACGATTCTTTACCCTTATATTCTACCACAGATCGGAAGGATTTGCAAGTTTTATTTAAAAATCTTGTAAACTCTATTGACGAAACAGAAAAAAAATAGTAAAATATATAGTACAGTATTATGTCCGCCGCACTGCGGGCAGACATGGACTGAAGCTTTTCAAGAGAAAGTGTGGTGTCGGGATGAATCAGTCGAATCAGACGCATGAATCAAAAATACCACGCCGCTACCGATTGGGATTTCTGATCGGCGCAGTGGCGTTTTTGGTGATCCTTCTGATCGCCAATCTGGACGCGGTGAACCATTGGCTGGGCAAGCTGCTTCAAATTCTGTCGCCCCTCACCACGGGTCTGATCATCGCATATCTTGCGAACCCCTTCTTCCGCTTGTTTGAACGGAGACTATTGCTTCACATCTCCCAACCAAGACTCCGCAGAACGCTGGCGCTGATCCTAACCTATCTGGTTCTCATTGCCATCATTACGGGATTGATCCTTCTAATCATCCCCCAGCTCATCGACAGCATCCGCAATTTCGTTGACAACTTTGATTCCTATATGTCGGGAGTAGTGGAGCAGATCAACAAGCTGCTTCATTCACTGAATCAAAAATTACCGACGGGAGAGGACGGTTCTCCCTTCTTCGCTCCCTTGAACAAGGACACGATCCTGGAAAAAGCATCCTCGCTCTGGAATTCACTGATCGAATGGGTGAAGAACCACATTCACCCCGAAGCTGTCCGTGCGTGGCTAGAAAGCACAGTGAAAATCTTCATTGACGCATTCTTTGGGATCTTTATCTCGGTGTTCCTTCTGGCATCCAAGGAGAAATGCTACGCCCAAGTCATGCGCTTCCGCCGAGCTTATCTCGGCGACAAGCTCAACGAAGCCATCACCAAATTCGTTTCCATCGCAGACCGTTCCTTTGGCGGATTTTTACGCGGAAAGCTGCTGGATTCCTGCATCGTCGGATGCTTGGTGTACGTAGCTTGCCTGATCTTTCAAATTCCGTACGCAATTCTGGTGGCTGTGATCGTTGGCATCACCGATATCGTTCCCGTGATCGGTCCCTTCGTGGGCGTGATCCCCACCGCCATCATCATTCTGCTCACCGATCCCGTGAAGGTCATCGTGTTCGTGCTTTCCATTCTGGTGATCCAGCAGATCGACGGAAACATCATTGCGCCCAAAATCCTGGGCGAAAACACGGGCGTCAGCTCCCTGTGCGTACTGATCTCCATTTTGGTGATGGGAGATCTGATGGGCTTGGTTGGAATGGTGATTGCAGTTCCGCTGTTTGCCACCGTGATCGAGCTTGGGAAGCTCTGGATGGATAAACGGCTGAACGCCAAGGGGCTTTCGGGTGACTTGGACGACTATTACGCCGAGGACGCATTGCCCGATCTGACAGCAGAGGAAGAACCGACTGCAGAATACGTAGCCCCCGAAGCCGCTTATACGGCGATGCCTTCCTTCGCAAGCGGAGAAGGCAATCTCACGGCATCGGAGCAGCTTCAGCTTCGCACCTACGCACTCGTCAAAAAGCACGGCTCTCTCACCAAGCTTTCAGACGAAGAACTAATCCAACTCGCCAAGGAAGCGATGACCGACGGTGCGCCCGAGGGCGAAGAACCTCGATCTCAAACGGAAGGGGGAATTAACTCATGATCAATCAACCCGAACACACCCCCAATCACCGAAAAATTCTGGTTGCAGCCGCGATTTACGGTTCCATCCTGTTGGCGCTGTGCGCGCTGGTCAATCTGGAGCAATTGAACGGCTTTACGAACGGCGTTCTATCCCTGCTCCGCCCGATTCTTTGGGGATTGGCGATCTCCTACCTGGTTAACCCGATTTTTCGTTTTTTTGAAAGAAAGGTATTTACGAGGTTCCGCTATCCCGGCTTGCGCCGAGCGTTTTCGCTGATCCTTTCCTACTTGGTGTTCTTCCTTTTGATCGCCCTGCTTTTGGCATTGCTGATCCCACAGCTGATCCAAAGTCTGACCAATTTTCTCTCCAAGCTCGAAGATTACACCGCTTCTGCGGTTGCAAGCTACAACGCATTGGTGAACGGATTGAACACAAGGCTGGCAACAGCCGGGCTCCAACAAAATTTAGTGAAACCGCTGGATGCTGTAAACGTGGGCTTTTCCATGAACTCGCTGATCGCCAACATCGACGAGATCATGGCGTGGACCGAGCCTTTTCTGGCTCCCGACGGCTCCTTTGATCTGATCGAAATTTTAAGCGGTGTCTTCTCGGTCATTACGGATCTGATCTTCGCATTCTTCGTTTCCATTTACCTGTTGAGCACCAAGGAACGCCGCTACGCCCAAGTGCTGAAGCTTCGCCACGCCATCTTCAGCCATTCGGTCAACGCCTTCATTACACGGGTTTGTACCGTGGCAAACCGTTGCTTCGGAAGCTTTATCCTGGGAAAATTGGCAGAGTCCGTTCTCATTGCGGTAACAGCATATCTGGCTTTCCTCATTTTCGGGATCCCCTATCCCCTGCTGATCGCCGTGATCGGTGGCATTGCCAATATCATTCCCTTCGTGGGGCCCATCCTCGGGTTGATCCCCGCGTTGGCGATCGTTCTGTTGGCTGCTCCCGGAAAAGCGCTGACGATGGTGCTGATCGTGTTTATCATCCAGCAATTGGATAAAAACCTGATCAATCCCAGAATGTTGGATCAAACTAATATCAGCTCCCTTGCAGTTTTAATCGCCATTACCACCGTTGGCTTCACCTTCGGGCTCACGGGACTTCTGCTCTGCGTTCCCCTTTTTGCCACCATGATGGCGCTGTTGGAAGAAAGCACGGAACGTCGTCTGCGAAAAAAAGGAATGTTGTCCGCTTTGGAAAACTACTATCCTTCGGACAGCATCTTGAATCCCGCTCGGGACGCGCGCAAAACCTCGGATACCATCATCAAGCGTTTTGAACGCCACATTCTGGGAATACAGACCAAGCAGGAGAAGGAGCAGTCACTCTCAAGGGGAGAACGCCTTTCCCTGCGCGTCTATCAATTTCTGATCCGCAATCGGATCATTTCGGAGCTTTCCAATGAGATCCGTATGCAATTCACGGCGGAACAAATTGAAAAAAATGCTGAGGAAGAAGCTGAGAGGCTGATCCGCGAAATGCACGGCATTGATCTGCTGGAGAAAAACGTTACACAATAGAAAGGAACCCTATATAACCATGGAAAATGAGATCAGAAAAGGTGGAATCTCGGTACAGACCGAGCATATCTTCCCCGTCATCAAAAAATGGCTTTACTCCGAAAAGGATATCTTCTTGAGAGAGATCGTATCTAATGCGTCTGACGCCGTCACCAAGCTCCGCCGATTGGAGTCATTGGGACAGTACGACAGCCAAGGCGAGATCTACCGCATCGAGGTAATCCTTGATAAAGATGCAAAAACGCTGACCGTTTCGGATAACGGGATCGGCATGACCGCAGAAGAAGTGGATCGTTATATCTGCCAGATCGCGCTTTCGGGCGCTCTGGAGTTCGTTGAAAAATACGAGGGCGAGAACCAGAACAACGGCATTATCGGACATTTTGGTTTGGGCTTCTATTCCGCGTTCATGGTCAGTGACCGCGTGGAAGTGATCACCAAGTCCTATACGGGCACTCCCGCGGTTCACTGGATCTGCACCGCCGACGGAAACTACGAGGCGACGGCAGGCGAGCGCGACGGTCACGGAACCTCGGTAATTATGCATATTTCCGACGAGGAAGCCGAATATCTGGAAAAATTCAAGATTGAAAGTATCTTGGGAAAATACTGCGCGTTCATGCCCGTGGAAGTGTTCTTCACGGCAGAGGGCGACGAGGCTCCCGAAAAAAATGACAAAAAAGAACCCGAGGAACCCAAGCCCGTCAACGACACCACTCCCCTTTGGCTGAAATCGCCTTCCGATTGCACCGACGAGGATTACAAGGAATTTTACCGCAAGGTGTTCCACGACTATCGGGAACCCTTGTTCTGGATCCACATCAACGCGGATTACCCTCTCAATTTCAAGGGGATCCTGTATTTCCCAAAGCTGACCAACGAATACGAATCCATTGAAGGACAGGTGAAGCTCTACTACAATCAGGTGTTCGTGGCGGACAACATCAAGGAAGTGATCCCCGAATACCTTTTGATGCTCAAGGGTGTTTTGGATTGCCCCGAGCTTCCTTTGAACGTATCCAGAAGTTATCTGCAAAACAACACCTACGTTTCCAAGGTTTCCGCTCACATCGTTAAAAAAGTGGCGGACAAGCTGAACAGCCTTTGCAACACTGCCCGCGAGGACTACGAAAAGGTTTGGAATGATATCCGCACCTTCGTGGAATACGCTTGTATGCGGGATCGCAAGTTCTACGACCGCGTGAAGGACAGCCTTTTGCTGGAGCTGACCGACGGGACCTTCGTCACTCCAACCGACTATCTGGAAACCGCCAAAGACAAGCACGAAAATACGGTCTACTACACCACCGACAAGGCGCTTCAGGCACAGTATATTTCCATGTTTGAAGCCCAGGGAATCCGCGTTGCGGTATTCGACAAGCAGCTTGACACCCAGTTCGTGACCATGGTAGAAAGCTACAACAACGACGTCAAGTATCTCCGCATCGACTCCGACGTAGCAGGCGCGCTGAAGGGGGACGGTGATGTCACCGAGAATCCCGCGCTGAAGGATCTTTTCGTAAAGGTATCGGGCAACGAAAAATTGAAGGTGGAATTCTCTCCCCTCAAGGACGGCGGAATCCCCCTGTTGCTCACTATTTCCGAGGAATCCAGACGGATGGAAGAAATGATGCAGCTGTACGCCATGAGCGGAATGGGCATGGCAGGCAATTTCCCCACCGAGGCAACCTTGACCGTGAATACCGCCTCTCCTCTGATCTCCAAGCTCTCGGATATGGACGGAGAAAAGCAGGAGAAAACTGCCGCGTATCTCTACCAATTGGCGTTGCTTTCCCAAAGAAAGCTGACCGCCGAAGAACTGCAGAGCTTCCTCTCCAACAGCTATCAGGTTCTGGAAATGCTGTAATTCGGGATCATGGAAGATTTTCAAACCTATTCCCCTGAGGAGATCATTTTCTCCAATCTGGACGAGCTTTTCCAACGGGCGCTTCACCAGAATGAGCAGGAATTGGCGCATCTTCGGGAATTGGCGGCGGAAATCGCATCGGGATCCTCAGATAACCTCTCCTTTATTGCATCGCTTCCCGATCACCGTCTGCCCTACACCGAAGAACGAATCCAAACGTCGGATGAAGCCGCGCCTGTCAGTCCGTCGCTTTGCGCGCAAACGTCCACGCGATGGAAGCTCTTGCTCTGCATGGAATTGCGAAAACGGATCCCATCCCCCGAAACCTTTTGGCAGGACGTGTTTCCCACGGGAGAGGAATTGAGTGAATTTTCCTTGAACCGCATCTCCTATCAAAAAAACAACTACACCGAAAAAGCATTTCAGCGCTTTTCTGCGCTATTGGGAGAAGCGAAAGCCGCTTACGCCCATAGTTTTCCATCGGTATGCGAGGACGTTTATAACGGGATCAGCGAATATTGTATCCTACCCATCGAAAATTCTACCGAGGGCAGATTGGTCAGCTTCACCCGTTTGATCTCTCAATTTGATCTGAAGATCGTTGCCACCTGTGACGTTCGGTCGGGCGAAGACAAAACAACTCGCTTTGCGCTGTTGCGCCGCGGGTTTTCAAAATGGCAGGCATCCGATAGCGATCCTATGTACTACGAGTTTTCCGGAACGCTCTTGGATTCCCCCCAACCGGGGGATCTGTTCTCTGCCGCGCGGCTCTGCGGTTTGACACTTGAATCCGCAGACGTAAAATTTTTGGAGCAATCGAAGGAACACTCACTTCACGCCGTATTTTTGATCGGCGACGGAGATCTCTCCGCGTTTTTGCTCTATCTCGCTATGGAATGTCCCTCGATCAATACCATGGGACGTTATCCAAATCTCACGAGCAAATAATCTGCTGTTTTAGTATGTTGGAGCGATCACTGATCGCCCGCTCCAAACGAGTATCACAATCCATCGTTCGGAAAAATTTTTTAAGGCTGGCGACCAATGGTCGCCCCTACAAAGTTGGATTGAATTTTACGCTTTGGTGCGTAATAATTTCATCCTCTAAAAGTCTATTTTTTCGACAAATTTAAAATCTATTGTGGCATAAAAAACACGCTCAAACCCGTAGGGGCGATCACTGATCGCCCGCTCCAAACGAGTATTGCCGTCCATCGTTCGGAGTTTTTTAAGGTGGGCAACTGCCCCTTGCGGCTCTCGCCTCTACAGGATCAATCATTCAATCAAAAATCGCATAAAAGCATCAGAAAGGAATTATTATGGAACAGTTTACTTACAAAACCAAAGGCGTTTGCTCCTCTGCCATTGAAATCTGCATTGAAGACGGCGTGGTTCAAAGCGTAAAATATCACGGAGGCTGCTCGGGAAATACCCAGGGCGTCGCGGCACTGGTGGCAGGCATGACCGTTGAAGAAGCTGTGAACCGACTGTCCGGGATCCGCTGCGGATTCAAGAACACCTCTTGCCCCGATCAACTTTCCGTTGCTTTGCGTGAATATCTCGCGTCAAAGTGATATATAATTCATTGTAATATTTTTATACGACTGATATCCAATACTCGGAGGAATAAAATCATGACAGACTACCAAAACAATTATGAAAAATGGCTGCATAGCAATGCACTGAACGAAGCCGAAAAGCAGGAGCTTACCTCCATCAGCAACGATGAAAATGAGAAAAAACTCCGATTTTCTCACGGGCTTTCTTTTGGTACCGCGGGCTTGCGGGGGGTGATGAAGGTCGGCTTGAACGCCATGAATCGTCATACCGTTGCACACGCCACCCAAGGGCTGGCATCTCTCATCCTACGGGAAAACAGAGCAAACGACGGTGTTGCCATCGCCTACGATTGCCGCAACAATTCCGCGCTTTTTGCAAAAACGGCGGCATGCGTATTGGCTGCAAACGGGATCCGCGTATATCTTTTCGATGATTTACGCCCCACGCCCGAGCTTTCCTTTGCATTGCGGGAGCTGAAATGCGTGGCAGGTATCAACATCACTGCTTCCCATAATCCCAAGCAGTACAACGGCTACAAGGCGTATTGGGAAGACGGCGCGCAGCTTCCGCCCGAACACGCTGCCACCGTTTCTTCCGAGATCGACAAGCTGGATATTTTCAAAGACGTTAAAACGATGGATTACCAAGCGGCACTGGATCACGGTCAGATCACGTTGATCGGCGCCGAAATGGATGAAAAATTCCTGGATGCGGTGCAAGCGCAAGCGGTCAATCCCAGCGCGGTTTCCACGGTTGCAGACTCCTTAAAAATCGTTTATTCCCCACTTCACGGTACGGGACACCGCTTGGTTCCCATGATCATGAAGCGGATCGGGTTGAAGCATCTGTACACCGTGGATGAACAAATGGTGATCAGTGGGGATTTTCCCACCGTTGCAAAGCCCAATCCCGAATACCCAGAGGTGTTTGAGCTGGGAATCAAGCTGGCGAATGAAGTCGGCTCGGATCTGATCGTTGCCACCGACCCCGACGCTGACCGCGTGGGTGTGATGACCAGAACACCCGACGGCAGCTTCCGCACCATTACGGGCAACCAAATGGGCGCGCTTTTGTTAGATTATATCATCACGGCATACAAGGAGACCAACACCATGCCCGAGGAGCCTTACGCGGTCAAGAGCATCGTGTCCACGGAAATGGCAACCCGAGTCTGCCGAGCCAACGGCGTTCAGATG
Source organism: Eubacteriales bacterium (assembly GCA_045535705.1). GTDB lineage: Bacteria > Bacillota > Clostridia > Oscillospirales > CAG-272 > UMGS1865. The sequence continues at coordinate 2,112 of JAZSMC010000029.1, read as the reverse complement.
TATAACGTTCTCACGGGCTTCAAGTTCATCGGTGAAGTGATCAAAAACTACGAGCAAGAGGGACACGGAACCTTCCTGTTCGGCTTTGAGGAAAGCTATGGCTATCTCAAAGGAACCTATGCCCGCGACAAGGATGCTGTGAACGCTTCCATGCTCATCTGTGAGATGACCGCCTATTATAAAGCCAAAGGCATGACACTTTCGGATGCCCTGGAAGCACTCTTCGCAAAATACGGCTATTGCTACGAAACCAACCGTGAGCTTTACATGGAAGGGATCGACGGCGCTGAAAAAATGGCGGCGCTGATGAACGGCTTGAGGAAGGATCCCCCCAAGAGCTTCGGCGCGTCTTCCGTGGTCATGGTGGGCGACTATCAGGCGCAGACCATCACCAGAAACGGAGAAAGCCAACCCACGGGACTTCCCGCATCCAACGTGCTTTATTATGAGTTGGACAATGGGGACGTGATCGTCGTTCGCCCCTCGGGAACCGAGCCAAAGGTAAAGTTCTATTACCTGCTGTTGGCAAAAGATCAAGCAGATGCCGAAGCGAAGCTGGAAGCATACCTGACCGAGATCAACAAATATATCTGACAATGAACGCCCGAAGAAAAACACAAAAGATTCTTCGGGCGTAATTTTTAAGGAGGAATTGAACTATGAACGACATCAAATTGCAAGCCTTCCAAACTCTGACCGAGCTGTTGAATGCCCGACGATATTCCTCCTTGATACAACAGTTGGATGAGATCAACCCTATCGACGCCGCAGAATATCTCACCACGATCCCATCCGAACGTGTCCCCTTCGTGTTTCGTCTGTTGAAAAAAGACACTGCCGCCGAGATCTTTGCGGAGTTGGAATATGATCTGCAAAATGTCATCGTCAATCATCTTTCTGACAGAGAAATGGGAGAGATCATTGAGGAGCTTGCCACCGACGACGCGGTGGACCTTCTGGAAGAAATGCCTGCCGGCGTGGTAAAAAAGATCCTGCGAAACGCAACTCCCGAAACGCGAAAAGAGCTGAACCGCTTTCTCTCCTACCCCGAAAGCAGTGCCGGGAGCGTGATGACCAGCGAATTGATCCATCTCCGCAAATCCATGACCTGCGCCCAAGCGGTGGAACGGATCCGTCGCACTGGTTTGGACAAGGAAACGGTTTACGTTGCCTACGTCACCGATGAAAAACGGATCCTGGAAGGCGTGGTACCTCTGAAAGCGCTGCTGTTTTCGGAACCCGATCAGATCATCGAAGACATTATGGACACTTCCGTGATCTATGCGCACACGCTGGACGACCAAGAAACCGTAGCCAACTTGATCTCCCATTACGACCTCTTGGCGCTCCCCATCGTGGATGCGGAAGATCGGCTGGTGGGGATCGTGACGGTTGACGACGCCATGGACGTTATGGAAGCCGAAGCCACCGAGGACATTGAGATCATGGCGGCAATTTTGCCCACTGACAAGCCCTATTTGAAAACGAGCGTATGGGAAACCTGGAAAAAAAGGATCCCCTGGCTCCTGCTTTTGATGATCTCCGCCACCTTCACCAGCACCATCATTACCCATTACGAAGCCGCCATCGGAACCTACGCCATTCTCACCGCATTCTTTCCTATGCTGATGGATACGGGTGGAAACGCAGGTGGACAAACCTCCGTCACGGTCATCCGCGGAATGTCCTTGGGAGAGATCGCTCTGAAGGACGTGTTCCGCGTGCTTTGGAAAGAGCTTCGCGTGTCCCTGCTTTGTGGGATCACCCTTGCCGCCGCAACGTTTTTGAAGGTATACGCCGTGGATTTTCGGTTTCGATCCACTTCGGTCTTGGAGAACGGCAGCGTGCAAAACAATCTGCTGATCGCCGCAATCATCAGCGTTACCGTCCTATGCGCCATTATCATTGCCAAATTGGTTGGAACGCTTTTGCCCATGGGCGCCAAGCGGTTGGGCTTGGATCCCGCCGTCATGGCAAGCCCGTTTATCACCACCATCGTGGATACCGTGGTGCTGATGCTCTATTTTACCATTGCGTCCGCGTTGTTACCATTTCATTAAAGCAGTCAAAGCGACCTTGCCGAAACAAGGTCGCTCCTTTTATCAATATCGT
>JAZSMC010000141.1:0-10632 GCA_045535705.1 Eubacteriales bacterium | reverse complement strand
TCGTTAACCTCCCATGAGTCGAACTCTGCAAATTTCCGCTTGCGGAAATTATGCTATAACGCGCGATATTCCCTATCTTTAAATTCGCATTGAATGATAACGCGCGTTTGAGTTCAGACTCTCCGTCGAAAATCCACTGCTTTGCAGTGGTGGTATTTCTTTGGTGACCCATCGGAGAGTCGAACTCCGGACACCATGATTAAAAGTCATGTGCTCTGCCATCTGAGCTAATGGGTCTTTTTAGGCTACCTAAAAATTATACCATAAACTCCTCGGTTTGTCAAGATTTTAAGAAAGATTAAAATCACAAATTCAATCCATTATAGCTTTTGCTTTTTGTGCAAATTATTGATTTTTGCGTCGAAGGGACATCTCCCGACGCACGAAGGTCGCCATCATGGAAATATTTTCGGGTAAAACACTCGGCAAAGTGGGGGTGTATTCCCCATCCTCGATCTCGGTTTCCCGTATATCCGATCTCACCCAGTGAAGAAGCACCTTTTCCGCAACGCTCGCCCGGGGCAGCTTCAGCAAACCGCCAAAATTCAAGATTGCAAAGGCGGTCTTCCCCAGTTCTCCGTCAAACGTCTTTTCTGCATATCGCTCAAACTCGTGACCAAATCCGCAACACAGAAAAAATCCATGGGACATCCCCATCAATTCTTCCCCTTTTGCTTTCAAATATTCCCGAAACTTCGGACGGACCTTTCCGAATCGCACCGACGATCCCAACACCACCACGTCGTATCCCGCCAGATCGGGCGTTTCACGCTCCAGATCCGCCAACGTCACGTTCTGTCCGTTCAGTTCTTCCTTCAAGCGTTTGGCGCAGTCCGCCGCAGTTCCCGTTTTGGATGCATAGGCAATCAGAATATTCATACCGTTCTCCTTTGGTGAAAAAATACCCGACGGGCACTCCCGTCGGGTGTTTCTCGCAGTACGATTATTTGTACTTGCGCTTTCTGGCTGCTTCAGACTTCTTCTTGCGCTTCACACTCGGCTTTTCGTAGTGTTCTCTCTTACGAAGCTCGGTGAGGACGCCGGAACGGGCTGTTGCACGCTTAAAGCGACGAAGAGCGCTATCCAAAGATTCGCCTTCCTTAACTCTGATTTCTGCCATTTATATCCCTCCCTCCGCCGGTAAAAAGAGATAATTTCTCAAGGGTACCTTAATAAACTATCTTATAAGATTATACACGATTTTCTTGCTTCTGTCAAGTGTTTTTTCGAATTTTTTTGCAAATTCAAAAAATTTCTGCAGATTTTTCCAGCTCCAGGAAAATTTTTTTGATTTCATCCAATGAATTTGCCGTCATCAATCTGCCTCGCGCTGCCGCCGCGCCCCGTACGCCGTGAACGTACCACCCCATATGCTTTCTGCTTTCGGACACGCCCACTCGCTCTCCTTTTTCCCTCACGATGCTCTCGGCGTGCTCCAGTGCCACTGAAAGCCGTTCGTGAACGGTGGGGGGAACATAGGGGATCCCGTCCATTGCGGCTCGGATCTCCTGAAAGATCCACGGATTTCCCTGGGCACCTCTGGCAACCATCACCCCGTGGCATCCCGTTTCAGCCGTCATGCGGATGGCGTCCTCTGCCGTGAAAATGTCCCCATTTCCGACGACGGGGATCGACACCGCCTCACGAACCTGCCGAATGATATTCCAGTCGGCTTTTGGAGCGTACATCTGCTGTCTGGTGCGTCCGTGAACGCAGATCGCCGCCGCCCCCGCTTGCTCCAACCGCTTGGCAAGCTCCACCGCGTTGATATGATCACCGTCCCATCCCGAACGGATCTTGACAGTGATCGGCAGCTTTACGGCGTTCACCATAGCTCTCACGATGGACTCGGCAAGGGGCGGATCCTTCATCAGCGCACTGCCCTCTCCGTTTCCAACGATCTTTGCCATGGGGCATCCCATATTCACGTCAATCGCAGTGGGGGGAATCTCTCCGCAGGCGCCGCGGTAGTCACCGCTTTCCAACAATTGCGCCGCTCTCGCCATGAATTCGGGCTCCGCGCCGAACAACTGCACCGCCATGGGAGCCTCGTCCGCCATGACCGCCGCCAACGGCGCAGTCTTCACGGCAGACGCCGTCACGGGCTTTCGGCTGTTCTGCTCGTAACACAGCGCCTTGGCTGACACCATCTCGCTGACCGTATATTCCGCACCGTACCGCCGCGCCATCCGTCGAAAGCTTCTGTCGCTTACCCCCGCCAAAGGAGCCAAGCACAAGCCGTAGGTCAGCTCCGCTCCGCCAATCACAAGTTTTGACACCTCCTCCACCTTCCTTTCCTCAAAAAATCGTTCGTCAGAATTCCGTTTTCTGCGATCCGTTTCTGCTTTTTATGTTTTTTATCGTTCTACATATTTAGAAATTATCTTTTATTTCGTCGGATTTACGCTCTTGAATTTCATTGACTTTTTTTCGATATTCTGTCATAATAAAGACAGTTCTCAAAAGAAAGGACGTGCAAATATGAAACTGCAAAGCCAAACCGTATTGGTAACGTTAGCGATTATTTTTGCCATGGCATTGGCATTGACCATCGCCATGCTCTGCGTATCCGCCATGCAAAAGGAAACCGACGCCCCCGAAGAACCCGTATATCCACCCGAATGGACGCAGCCCTTTATCTCCAACGAGCCCGTTACATCCATGCTACCGATCCCGTCCGAAACCGAAACGCCCGAGCTGACCACCGAAGCCTGGTGCGGTCTTGCCTTTGAATCCAACCGCAACGGCACTTGCACCATCACGGGCATCGGCACCTGCATCGACAATTTCATCATCATTCCAACGCGTTCACCGGCAGGTGATCTGGTGACCTGTATTGCGTCGAAAGCATTTATGGGATGCGAGCTTGCCACCGCCATCCAGATTCCGGAAACCGTCACGTCCATCGGGAATCTCGCCTTTGCCAACTGCCCCAATCTGATCTACGTTTCGGTGAACAAATTCAATCCCTGCTACAAGGACGTGGACGGCGTACTTTATACCGCCGATGAAAATCTGCTCTTACTGTACCCACCCATGCACGCAGGAAACAGCCTATACCTTCCCGTTACCTTGACCGAGATCGCGGACATGGCGTTCTATCAATGCGCCTATCTATCTTCCGTTCGCTACGAAGGAACGGCAGAGCAATGGCATCTGATCGACATTGGCGCAAAGAATTATAGCCTCACTGCCGCTTCTGTGATCTTCTCGGCGCGCGTTGGCGCGTAGTCATGTCAGAGAGTCGATATACGCCATCAACTCGTTAAAGCTACCGTTGGGATAACCGCTCGGATCCTCGCCCTCTTTGGCGATCAGACAGTCGGTGAGCAAAAACACCTTCATGCCGATCTTCGCCGCAGGCATATCATCGGAAATATCGTTTCCAACCATCAAGCATTCCTCGGGCTTCATCTTTAAGGCTTGGGCAACGTCCGCATAGTATTGGACGTTTGGCTTGCAGAACCGAGAATTTTCAAAGGTGGTGATCAACGCAAATTCATGGGCTTCCAGCCCTGCCCAACGGATGCGCTCTTGGGTCGCCACGGCAGGAAAAGCAGGTTGCGTTGCCAAGGCGACGGTATATCCGCGCCGCTTCAGCTCCCGAATCGTTTCGGCTGCCTGCGGATTGAATCCGCAGGCCTGACGCACCTTTGCAAAATCCTTGGCGTAGAAATCGTCAAAATAAGGGAGCGCGTCACGGATCTTCTCACCGTAGATCTCCTGCATAGCTCCCCAAAACAGCTCTTGGTTCATCACACTGCCGTCGTTTCGGATCATTGCCCCCGTTCCCTTCCAAATGGCACGGAACAGCTCTTCCCCGTCATATCCCAAGGGTGCCAGCTTTCGGGCAAGACCTCCGAAATAGGTTTTCAGAAACAAATTCTGATCCATCGGCACCAACGTGCCGTCCAGATCAAACAAAATACAGCGAATCGACATCCTTGCTCTCCCAACTTGATCAATATGAGATATGATACCATATTTTTAGAAAAAAGTCAAGGCAATCCCGCACAATTTCAGTTCTGCGAGATCGCCTTTCTATTTTTTTACCTTTTGGGCCTCAAGATCCCATCTCTTTGCACATTGCCCAGGTGTGGATCCCCTCTGCCATACATTCCGCGTAATTCTTGATCTCGGTTTCAAACAAAAATTCCTTTTGTCGGAAGGGCAATCCCATCACCACGATCAAACAAGGGCAAACCGTTTTTCGCAACAGTAAAAACCCGGGAGATGCCCGAACGCCTTGGGAATCCAAACGGGTGCCGTCCTCCACCGCGCCCAAAACCGACTCCGCCAAGCACCACGCCGCCGTGTTTCTGCGAAACACCAAAGCGTTGACCGTGCCGATCCCCGGAAGCTCTGCGGCGCGCACGCAGAGCCGCAAAACCACGTCCGCTCCCCATTTTTTGGAGATTGCCGCACAAACGGCGGGACGCCCTGCCCCACCGTGCTCCGTCAATTCGGGAACGTCCCCCGAAAACAGCACCTCATATCCATAGGACTCCAATTCTCCCGCCAAGGTCTTTCCGATCAGATACGCATGACCGGGTGGCGCGTCGCGCCGCCGTCCCATGCAATCCCGTCCACCGTTCATGCCAACGTCTATCAGTATTTTTTCCACCATATGTAACAAAAACCCCTTTCCGCAGGACGCGATTGCATCCTTTTATAGGGAATCTCCGAAATTTCTTCAGAGGTTCCCTATATTCTATGCGAAAACGGGCTTGGGAGATTATTGAATCATAAAAATAACGAATAACAGTCCCGCGGCGCACACGGGAGCATACCGTCCGATCCGAGGCGAAAAACGCCCCGACAACCGCCTGATCACCGCCAAACTGACGGCGCACCGCCACAAGCAGGATAAATAATCCAACAAATACGAAAAGCCCTCCAGACGGAAAAAGTACTGTCCAACCGATAAGATTCGCACCGAATATGAATAAGGGTACGCCAATTCCGTCGCGTAATCCGCGCCAAAGGTGAGGAGCGCCTGCATCACGCACAGAAAAAGAAGAATACACCCCGCTCCCGTTCCCCAAGCCAAAGAGCTTTCTCCGCCCTTTGGTACGGTCAAGGCAAAGTACACCGACAGCACCGAGAGCGGAAGCAGGGATTCTCCCCAAAGTGAAGGAATACTCCGAAGCACCTCAGAATCCCATCGAAACCAGTCTGCCGCGCCATTCCATTGAAAATGCGGGATCCCCGCGAAAAACAGAAACAGCACGCATACCAATACACCGAAAAACGCCACCAGAGAAAAGGAATCCATCCCCTTGTCAGTTAAGGTCGCCATCCAGGCGGCACAGCCCAAAAAAGCCACGGTCAGTAAGATTCTGCTTCCGTGAGGGAGAACCAGCTTTATGGAAAAATCCAAGTAATCTCCCCAACCTCTCCACGCACAGTATAACGCGTATGCGCCAAATGCAACGGACAGAAACGCCACCAAACAGCGTTTCACTCCATGCTTTGACAGCGGCGCTCTCCAGATCCTTCTGAACAGGGGATATAATAAAAACGCCGGAATCAGCGCGCCTGCCGCCGAGAGAAAAAACAGCACCAGAACGCCTGATCCGCTCTGCCGCCAAGGATAGCGCAGCAAAGCGTTTCCAACCGTAAACAGAGCCGCCAACGCTACCTTATGCAATCCCGTTCTTTCTTTTTTCATACGCTATCCTCTCATCTTCACTTGGCAGGAAACCGTCAGAGCCACCCCATCCAAGGACTCCGCTCCAACGCGGGACGTGATCCGAAACAGATCCTCCCCCGTTTCTTCCCACGCCCGTTGATATAACGCTTCCGTTTGTTGGCACAACCAATCTGCAACGGCTTGCGGATCGGTCTGTCCCTGTCCCGTCGCTTCCATTTTCAGCTGCAACGTCAACCGTGATGCACCGTCCTTCTCCAAAAGCGCCAGATCGCTTCGTACACCGCTCCAACGGATCCCGTTTTCAATACTCTCCCCATAGGTATCGGTGAGGATCGCATAAGGAACACATTCTGCCAGCGTCATGCGAAAAGAGGAACCGTGGGGACGCAGAACGTCCATTCCCACTAACCGTATTGATTCTCCCTCTTTTTCCTCTGCCACCTCAAACCGCGGCAATGCGATGGGGGTGTCCGGCGTCGCCATTCCACGCAACTCATAGATCCCGCAGGACATCTCCGCTCCCGTCCGCCGGCGTTGTTGCTCCAAGATCTGATGGATCTCGTAGCCCATAGCAATTCCGGAAATTCCATCCACGCCCAGCAGCTTCTCTGCATCTCCGCAAACCACAGCCTCTGCCGCCAAGGGGATCCCTTCCCCCGTTCCCGCAAAATCAAAAATCTCTTGCATCTGTTCCTTGGATAGAGATTCTCCCAGTGCCGCCAAGGCGCAATGGCTGAAGATCAGCTCCTTGGAAAGTCCTGCTTCCATGCGGCGCAACGCTTGGCGAACGTCTTCCCCCACTTGCGTAAACAGTATCGTCTTCTGTCGGGTTGACTCGGATTCCCCGATCACCGGGATCTCCACGGTGACGCGGATCCCGTCCTCCGTTCCGTCAAATCCCATTGCCGATACCAGATACACCTGCTCCGGTTCGGTGTATCCCGAGCAGGAACACAAACACAGTCCAATGGTTAAGACAACTGCGATCCACAGTCTTCGTTTAGCCCGCATCATGCTTTTTCTCTCCTTGTCGCTTTAAATTCCGATTAAAAGCAGGACGTGTCTTCATCATCCCCCAAGGCAACCGCACCACCGTATCCTTCAAGCCCTGCACCGTAGGCTTTTCCAGAGAACGGGTGTAGGAAACGCCGAAGGACGAGATGGAAAAAATGCGAACGAGGATCAGAGTCAAGCCTAAAAAACATCCCACCAATCCCAGCGTAGCCGCAAAAAAGATCATCAATATCCGCAAATAGAACACCGCCGCACGCAATCGGGGGATCATCAGTCCCGCAATTCCGCTGACCGCCACCGCGATCAGCATGGGGGCGCTGACCAGCTTTGCTTCCACCGCCGCCTGCCCAACCACCAGTCCCCCAACGATACTCAAGGTGTGCCCCAAATTCTGGGGCATCCGCGCCCCCGTTTCCTTCAGGATCTCCAACACCAGGACCAACGCCACGCACTCTACCAAAGAGGAAAACGGAACCCCGTTTCGCGCCTGTGCCGCCGACAGGAGAAAAAAGGTTGGAAGCAAACGCTGGTGGTGTAACAAAAACGCCAGATAAAAGGCAGGCACCGATACCGTAAGGAAAAAACATACGTATCTCAAAAAACGCCCTACCGAAGCGATCCAGAAATTCAAATAATAGTCTTCGTCCGATTGAAAGCTTTCGGAAAAGAGATAGGGGACGGTGATCACGGCGGGAGAACCGTCCACCATGATGGCAACGCGCCCTTCCAGCAGTTTAGACGCCACAACGTCGGGACGCTCGGTGCTTCCGCAGGTCTTGAACATGGAATATTTGCGGTCACGGATCAATTCATTGACGTAATTGCTGTCCAGAACGCCGTCAATGTCGATCTCGGACAGTTTTTTCTTCACCTGCCGTACCAATGCGGGATCAGCGAGGGCACCCAGATAGCAAATGAAAACGGGCGTATCCGTCCGCCGTCCGATCCGTTGCAGCTCGATGCAAAGATCGGGGGTGAGCAGCTTGCGGCGGAGCTGCGCCAGGTTCAGCATCGCCGCCTCGTCAAAGCCCTCTCTCGGTCCCTGCAAAACCGTTTCATTTTTCGGCTCACTGACGCCTCTGGTGCGCCATCCCTTGGTGTTCATCACCAATCCCATGGAAGCGTGTTCGATCAGCAGAACGCTGTCACCGTACAAGATCCCACGGAGAATATCCTGCAATCGAGCCGTACATTTCACGTCGTTGGAAAAGAGCACCCGTTTGGAAAAATCCTCTGCGGGATCTCCCGTCACCGATTCCGCCAGCATCAACGGACGAACGATGGATAGATTCATCAATTGATTATTTACCATGCCGTCCAGATACAGCAACGCGCATCTCAGCCCCGTCCCCGCTTGAAATTCCCGTACGCGAAACGTGGCGTCCCGTTGGAAGATCTCCCGCAAAAGCGACACGTCGCCGTCGTAATCGCCGCTCAAAACCCGTGTTTCCCGTTCCAAAACGTCGGTCATTCGAATCCCCCCTTTTTGGGATTAGGATGCCCCGTTTGGAGCGGTTCTATCCGTTACAAACCAAAAGCGGAGCAAGCCGCGGTCTGACACGACTTGCTCCGTTTAAAAACATTTACTTTACACGGTGGAAGGTCCCAACGGTACCGTTGACCGTGGAGATATACGCAAAGGTGTTGTCGTATTTTTGAATGATTCGTTCAAAATCCACCACTTGGCGGGGATTCACCACGCACACCAGCATGAACTTATCACTGCCCGTGTACATTCCCTTGGCGGAGATCACGGTGCAACCGTGGTGCAGAGTTTCCATCAGCTCCTTGGATAATTCGTTGGGATGGGTGGTGATCACCTCAAATTTTGCAGCCATCCGTGCGCCCTTCAGAATAGAATCGCTGACCTTACTGCTCATAAACACGTACAAGGCGCAAAGGATCACGGGCTGATAATTCATATCGTAAACGAAAAAGGACATCACCGCCACCGCTACGTTGATCATAAAGATCACCCAAACGGTATCGTATTCGGGGTATTTATGGTTAATAAACGCGCCAATAATATCCGTTCCCCCCGTGGAGCCTCCCGCCTTCACCGCAAAGCTGTACAGCGCTCCGTTAAACAATCCGCCCGCAATGGCGGCAAGAATGGCTCCGCCCGTATCTCCGTTGGTTTGATAGACCAGCGCCGACAGATCCAACCGATCCAACACCATTAAGGCCACCGAAAACACCACCGTGTAGGTCAGCGTCCGCTTGGTGTACCGTCTGCCCAACACGAAAAACGCAACCGTCAGCATGGGAAGATTGATCAAGAGGGACAACGTGCCAACCTCAAATCCGAACAGATGCTGGATCATGGTTGCAAAGCCGTTCAACCCTGCAGGGGCAAAATCATTTGGAAATACGAAAATTTCGTAGGTCAGAGCCGTCAGCACCGCGTACAGCGAGATCAAGCCGTACTGCGACACGTCAAGCCACTGTCTTTTCATCAACTCTTTCATCTCAAGCCTCCCGCTCCGAAAGGATCTCCACTCCGCAAACAGTCAGGCGATCTTCCTTTACGTAAAACAACACGTTAAAGCCACCGTAAGTCACGCCCCATTCGCGGGTGTCGTCGTGGATATACGCCGTTCTGGGATCCTGCTCCAGAATGGCTATGATATTCGCCTGCTCACTCAATGGGATCATCTCCAACAAGTGCGTGGGAAATTCCACTCGTAACCGATGCGCCTTCACTTCCTCGCCAAAACCGCCCGTGGCGTCGGCGTGGCAATCGGAGTACGGAAGATAGGGCTTAATGTCATAGATCGGCGTTCCGTCCAGCATATCGATTCCCGAAACCCACAAAACCGTTCCCAAGGCGGGGTCTTCTTCCATTCGCTCCAGCTTCACCGACGATAGCCCAATGGGGTTGGGACGGTAAGGCGAACGGGTGGCAAACACTCCCATTTTTTTCTTTCCGCCCAATCTCGGCGGCGCTACCGTTGCAGACCAACCGCTTCTGGTCACCTTGGAAAAGCCCCAGAGCAACCACAAATGAGAAAATCCCTCAATTCCCCGTAAGGCTTCGGGAGTGCGATAGGACGGTTCAAATACAATCTTTCCCAACAGTCCTTCAACCAATCCGCTCTGCCTGGGAATTCCAAATTTTTCGGGGAATCCCGTGTGAATCTTCGCAATAACCTTTAGTTCCATATTCGTTTCAAACAGCCTTTCGCTTTCTCTCTCGGATTTTATTGTATCATAAATTCCGATTGATTGCAAGATATTTTTGCAAAAAAGAGTGGGCAGCTCGAATGAACTGCCCCAAACTTTACTTAATATTTAAATAATCCTGCATTCTCTCTTTGATGTAATCGGTGAGGACGCCGTACTTTGCCCAGAAGGTCACCACGGGAATCCCCGCCTTCTTACAGAGCTTACGCGTCTTTTTGTACGTTTTTCCGTTCTGCTTTCCGCGGCGCTTCATGCCCTTCACCTCGATCAGCACCTTCAGACGATGGTGAAGATCAAACACGCCGAAATCCATGACGCCAAGTTGCTCGTTCTCACACTTGGTTCCGTCAACGCGCTTCAGCACGTCAGCCATTTCCACGCGCGGCTTTACCACGTAACGCAAGCCCACCGCAGACTTGATGCCGTCGAAGAACTTTTTCTCGGTTTCGGAGAGGATCACGTTCTTGGGAACGTAGCCCATTTTTTTCTGCGCCTTCTCCTGCTTCTCAGCTTCCCGCTTTTCGTTCTTTTCCAGCTTCTTTGCTTCGGAGATTTCCTGCTTCGCCTGCTTCTTCTGCTGCTTGGCAGCTTTTTTCTCTGCCCTTTTTGCCGCCTGCTCCTCTTTTTTTGCTTGCTTTGCCGCTCGCTTCATCATCTTTGCCTGACGCTTCAGCTCCTTGGAGTCGGGGCCTGTAACGGCTTTTGCTTCATCATCCTCGCAGAGATCAGCCTCATCTGCACCGTCGGATCCCTCAAGGATCTCTTCATAATCTGCAACGATG
>JAZSMC010000010.1:0-4181 GCA_045535705.1 Eubacteriales bacterium | reverse complement strand
GCAAAGCCCACGACCTTATATAGCAGAGCCTCGCGACCTTTATACAGAAAGGAGCATTTATGGATCTATTCACACCAACTTATATGTTTGCCCACTATTACGACGTTACGCCGCAGTTTTTGATAGAGCGGGGGATCCGAGGGCTTCTCATTGACATTGACAATACGTTGGCGCCTTACGAACAGCCCGATCCCGACGAGCGGATCCGCCAATGGTTCGGCGAGCTGGAGAAGCACGGAATCAAGGCGGCGTTGGTGTCCAATAATCACCCCCCCAGAGTGGAGCGGTTCAATCGCACGCTGGGGCTGATCGCTTACGCCGACAGTGGAAAACCGTCCAAAAAGACGCTGATCCGCGCCATGAACGCATTGGAAGTCAGCCGTGAGGAAACTGCCATGCTGGGGGATCAATTGCTCACCGATTCTTATGCGGGCAGACATCTTGGATTGCCGTCCATCATCGTCCCGCCCATCCATGATAAAACCAATTTGTTCTTCCGATTCAAGCGGTGGTGCGAGCGTCCCTTTATCCGAAAATACGCCAGAAAACACGGTTATGCGGACTATATGGCTTTTTGGCGAGTCAAGGAGAATACGTAATATGGTAGAGATCAAAACCGCCGTCCCCACCTTTGGACCGGGGGGCAACGGTGACCTTTTTTACACAGAGGGCGGAAAGTCCACCGTCCAGGCGCCGCAATGGCTCAAGCGGTACGGGCTGGACGCTTATGAGTACGAGGCGGGCAACGGGATCTCCGCGGGAGAAGCCTCTCTGCGCGCGGTGGGAGAAGCCGCCAAGGAGCAGGGGATCCTGATGTCCATCCATGCGCCGTATTATATTTCTTTGTCGGGCGTGGAAGAAGAAAAGCGACTCAAAAGCATTTCTTACATCGAAAAAACACTGTGGGCTGCCGAGCTGTTGGGCGCGGATACCGTGGTAATCCACAGCGGAAGCGCTGCCAAGATCAGCCGCGAGGAAGCCATGCGGCTATCCGTGGATACCCTTTCCAAGGTGGCGGACGCAGTTGGAGATCATCCCGTGGCGAGGTTGGGTATTGAAACCATGGGAAAGGTCAATCAGCTTGGCACCTTGGATGAGGTGATCGAGCAGTGCAAGGTGGCTCCTATTTTCACCCCCGTGGTGGATTTCGGACATCTCAACGCCAGAACCGTTGGAACCGCATTTCCCGACGTTGACAGCTACCGTCGGGTGTTCAACGACATCGCGGAGCGGCTGGGGGACGAGCACGCCATACACCTGCACTGCCATTTTTCCAAGATCGAATACACCAACGCAGGGGAGAAGAAGCATCTCACCTTTGCGGACACGCTCTACGGTCCTTGCTTTGAGCCTCTGGCGGAAGCCATTTTCCGCGAAAAGGTGTGCCCCAGGATCATCTGCGAATCGGCAGGAACGCAAGCCGAGGACGCGCGATTTATGAAAAACAGTTATTACGCATTGCAATAGGAGAATTTCATGCTGACCACTTTATCTCAACGATTTCTGACTGCCAAGCAAGCCTTGTTTGAGCGGGCGTATCATACCTTGAATCCCAGACAGCAGGAAGCGGTGTTTCACGTCAACGGTCCGCTTCTGATCCTGGCGGGGGCAGGAAGCGGAAAGACCACCGTTCTGGTGCGACGTATCGCATTTCTGGTGCGTTACGGAAACGCTTATTTCAGTGAAAAAATTCCCGTCGATCTCACCGAGGAACGGGTGCGACAATTGGAGCAGGCGGCGCAAACGATGACTCCAACCGAGATCCTGCCCATTTTGGACGAATTTGCCGACGCTCCCTGTCCCCCCTACCGCGTGCTGGCGATCACCTTCACCAACAAGGCGGCGAACGAGATCAAAGAACGCTTGTCCACCATGTTTGCGGACAATGAGCCTGTGGGGGAGATATGGTCGGGGACCTTCCATTCGGTCTGCTTGCGGATCTTGCGTAGATACGGCGACTTGGTTGGTTATCGTGCTGGGTTTTCTATTTACGATACCGACGACAGCAAGAAAGCGGCGCAGGAAGCCATGCGCCGCGCCGATATCGACGAAAAGCTGTTCCCCGTGAAGGGAGTTCTCAACGCCATCAGCCGTGCCAAGGACAAGCTTTGCACCCCTGAGGAATTTGAGCTGGAAGCGGGCAACGATTTCCGCCTCAAGCAGATCGCCAAGATCTATTCCCAATATCAGATGCTGTTGCGGGAATCCAACGCCATGGATTTCGACGACATCATCATGCAGACCGTATTGTTACTCCGAAACCGTCCCGAGGTGGCGGAGCATTACCAAAAGCAGTTTCGTTACGTTTGCGTGGACGAGTATCAGGACACCAATCCCGCCCAATTTGAATTGACGCGGTTGTTGTCGGCGGGAAGCGGAAATTTGATGGTGGTAGGCGACGACGACCAGAGCATCTATAAGTTCCGCGGCGCCACCATTGAAAATATCTTGTCCTTTAACAAGACATACGGGAACGCTCGAGTGATCCGTTTGGAGCAGAATTACCGTTCCACACAAAATATTCTGGACGCCGCCAACGCGGTGATCGACCACAACAGTGGGCGCATGGGCAAAACGCTTTGGACGTCCCAAGGCGAGGGCGATCTCATCCGTCTGATCCACTGTGAGGATCAGAACGAGGAAAGCCGACGGGTGGTGGACATCATCCAAAAGCAAGTGGCAAACGGTGCGTCCTACCGCGATTTTGCGGTATTGTACCGTATGAACGCCCAATCCCAGACCTTGGAGAAATCCTTTGCTCGGGCAGGCGTGCCTTATCGGATGCTGGGCGCGTTGCGCTTCACTGACCGTAAAGAAATTCGGGACGCCGTGGCGTATCTGCAATTGTTGGTGAATTCGGGGGACAACGTGCGCTTGAACCGCATCATCAACGAGCCTCGCCGCAAGATCGGCGGCAAGACCTTGGAAGCGGTTGCCATTTTGGCAGAGGAGCAAGGATGCTCTCAATTTGAGATCATCGAACGGGCGGGCGACTTTACCGCGCTGAAAAACGCCCGTCCCATGCTGGAAGGCTTTGCGGATCTGATCCACGCCCTGAAAGCCGACGCCGCGAGAATGTCGCTCTCTGCTTTGTTCGATTCGGTGTTGGACCGTTCGGGCTACCGTCAAATGCTGATCGCGGCGGGAGAAGCCGAAGCCGACAGACTCCAGAATCTGGAAGAATTTAAGTCCCAGATCATGGACTATGAAAAAGAAAGCGAAAATCCCACGCTGCAAGAATTTTTGGAAGAAACCGCTTTGGTAGCCGACGTGGATCGCTACGACGAGGAAGCTGACGCCGTTGTGATGATGACCATTCACAGCGCCAAAGGCTTGGAGTTCCCCACGGTGATCCTGCCCGGCATGGAAGAAGGCATCTTCCCCGGGATGCAGACCATCGACGGCGGAAACAGCGAAATGGAAGAAGAACGCCGCCTGGCGTACGTTGCCATCACTCGCGCGAAATCCCGTCTTTACATCCTGCACACCTCTCAAAGAATGTTGTTCGGGCGCACCACCTACAATCCCATTTCCCGATTCATTTCCGAGATCCCCCAAAAGCTCCTCGAAAAAGAAAAGCCCGCCTACGGCGGCGGTGTTCGGGGGACTGTTGGTGGCTATGGCGGCGGGTACGGCAGCGGTCAGGGAAGATCAGTCTACGGTGCCTACGGCGCGTCCGCTCCCGTGACACAGAAAAAGACCTACTACTCGGAATCGCAACCCAAAGCGGCTCCCTCAAAGCCCTCTCAACCCGCCGAGGTCTTCAAAGCGGGTGACCGCGTGCGTCATTTCGTTTTCGGCGTGGGCGAGATCATCTCGGTCAAGCCTATGGGCACCGACACGCTCTACGAAATTATGTTCGACCGCGCAGGCACCAAAAAGCTGATGGCGACCTATGCGAAATTGAAACGGGAGTGAGATATTAAGGTCGTGGGCTTTGCCCACACCCACTTAAAACCTTTTTGAAAAAAGGTTTTAAGAATTCCAAAAACTTTCAACGAAAAAGAATAGGTTACCTACCGAGGGTGTGCAAACAATGTGCGCCCTCGGTTGTTTTGCGAAGAAAGTTTTTGCTCTCTATCCTTGCTTTGGGTGCGACATCACCCTATATGGGAAAGTTCAATGGACAGACGGTAGATTAGCTCCCGCAAGCCGTCAGGTACCACCACCCTGCCGGCTCC
>JAZSMC010000088.1:0-26185 GCA_045535705.1 Eubacteriales bacterium | reverse complement strand
GGGAGAATGAATCGGGAAGGTCTTTTCCACGCCTACGCCGTAGGAGATACGTCTTACGGTGAAGGTTTCGGAAATTCCACCGCCATGCTTCGCAATTACGGTGCCTTCAAACAGCTGAATTCTTTCTCTCGCACCCTCTTTGATCTTGTTGTGAACACGAACGGTGTCACCGATGCGGACGAGGGGCACGTCCTTTTTCAATTGCTCGTTTGTAAAAGCCTGAATCAAATCCATTTTGGCTCCTCCTAATACATCGGGCGTTCTTGCGAGCATTGCAGCGGACCACCCTCAAAATACGCGCGTAAAAACGCAGCTTGAATATTATACCATACTTTCTTCTATTTTGCAAGTATTTTTTCAAAAAAATTTTAAATTATTTTTTTACTCTTTTTCCAAGCATCCCTCTCACGCCGTGCAACAGGTCAAAAACGTTCAGTGCCACCACCGCAAGGGTCAGAATCGCGGCAGTCAACAGCCTGCCCCGCCCCATAAAGGTCATCACTCCCGCCGTTGCAAGCAACAGTGAGAAATTCAACGCCTGCTTGGGAAGATACAACCGAAAACACAGCAATTTCGGGACGTCAAGGGTGCGGAGCAAATAAACGCTTCCGTAACCGATCAAGGTCGCCACAGCCGCTCCCAACGCGCCCATGCGCGGGATCAGCAAAGCATTGAGGATCAGATTGCCAACCGTTCCCACCATGGCAGTGACGAAGGAGTGCATACTCTTTTTTCGGATCAGATACACGGTCGCCAAAAAGGAAACCACCGACTCCACCGCCGCCGCACAAAGCAAGGTGGGCATATATCTCCACGCCTCAAAGTAGGCTTGGTTCAACAGCAATCCGCAGAGAAATCTTGAGCATAAAATCAAACCTGCCGTTCCGATGAAGATCAAAGAAAGAAATCCACGGAACACGGTGGAATAAAACCGACTGCATTCTTCCTCGTCTGCCGATTGCGTGACGGCGGAAAACTGCCACGCCTGCATGAAAACGGTGGAAATTAAATTCACAACGGTGGGGATCTTATAAGCCGCCGAATAGATGCCGTTCTCCGCTGCTCCGCAAATAGCGGTGACGAAATAACGGTCGGAGAGATCGGTGATCAGCCAACAGACGGTGGTTGGCACCATGGGCAAGCTGAAACGGATCAACGCCACCATCGTTTCTTTTTGAACCGCCGAAAAACGGTACACCTGCCAAAGCCGCGCCGCGAAGATCAAAAACGCCGTGGTGATCAGATTTCCCACCACCACCGACAGGACGTACCCCGTGACACCCATATCGAAAACCACCAGAAAGATCACGTTGAAGGCAATGGTTAAAACCGTATTCAAAATTCCCTGCACCGCGAACAAGCGGGTGCGGTCAATGGCTCTGACGTACTGGGCGCAAACTGCCTGCACGTCGGCAAAAAAGATATACGCCAAAATCAGTACGGCTTCCGACTTCCACTCCCCGATCAGGCAAAACGGGATCCCGATCAGCAAAACTCCGCCCAAGCCGCCCCAAAGCAACGTCATGCTTGAGGAAAACACCACCCGTTGGTCCGAACCTCGCTCCGCCGCAAAGCGGAAGATCCCCGTGGTGAGCCCCATGCAAGCAAAGGGCATGATCAGATTTGCGGTTCCCGTGATCAGCTCCGCCGTGCCGTACTCGGTGGGAGATAGCAGGGCAGTGTAAAGAGGCATCAGCAGGAACACCAACAGCTTGGAGCCAAAGGTGCCCAGAGCCAGGATCACGGTATCCGAGCATAGCTTTTTATACTTTCCGTTCGTCATATCTCTCAAAGCTCTCCAAGATCAAGGGCAAAGCATTGGGATGCACCAAGCCGTCCAAAGACTTTCCCTGCTCCAACAATTCTCTCACCTGCGTGGAGCTGACGGCGGCGCGTTGCTCGTTCGCAGGATACAAAACCGTGCGAAAACGGGGATTATGGGCTTGATTCCACTCCGCCATTTTCATTTCGTAATCGTAATCGACCTGATTCCGATACCCTTTGCACACCGCATCCGCGCTCAATCTGTCAAACAGATCGATCAGCATCCCCGTGTCCGAAACCACGCGCACGTGGGGCAAATGCGCCACCGTGCGGCGAGCGATCTCCACTCTGGTTTCCATATCAAACAGGGTGTGCTTTTGGGGATTCACCATCACGGCGATCACCGCTTCGTCGTATTCCTCCAACGCCCGAACCACCAGATCCAGATGCCCCAAGGTCATGGGATCGTAGCTTCCGGGTAAAATTGCAAGACTCATTCCTCTGTCCCCCTCAACCGCATCACCGTAACGCAAGCCACACCGTATCGCGCTTCTCGCACCACCTCAAATTGCGCCGCCAATTCGCCGTCACCGCCGAATACGTGGGCAAAATCAGCCGCTTCACACACCAAGGTACAGCCTTCCTCGATGACACGGGCGCGAAGCATCCCTCGAATGGCGTCGGGGATCGCGTTCAGTGCATAGGGAGGATCCAAAAACACCATATCAAACTTTCGTTTTCCTCGGCTATTACGCAAAAATTCAGCGTAATCAGAGCAGATCACCTCACAAAAAGGCGCTAATTTGGTCTTCAAGCAATTTTTTTTGATCACCTCGACGGCATCGCGGGAGCGATCCACCAAAACGGCACTTTTCGCGCCTCTGCTCACCGCTTCCAAGCCCATCTGTCCCGAGCCTGCAAACAGATCCAGCACCCGTCGGTCTTCCATCTCGAATTGAAGCATGGAAAAAACGGCTTCTTTCGCCCGTTCAGCCGTTGGGCGCGTTTGCTCTCCCTCCAAGG
Organism: Eubacteriales bacterium; assembly: GCA_045535705.1. Taxonomy (GTDB): domain Bacteria; phylum Bacillota; class Clostridia; order Oscillospirales; family CAG-272; genus UMGS1865. The sequence goes on along the minus strand of JAZSMC010000088.1, from coordinate 23,398 downwards.
ACAGCAGCTTCACGCCTCTTGCCCGACCCGTAATAATCCGCATCATATCTCGTCCTCGTCTTTCTGTTCTTCAGAATGATAAAACCGATAGATTTTCTCCGCATCCCTCTCGGAGATCCCTTTCACTTTTGCCAGTTCCTCAACGGGTGCTTCCCGAATGGAGCGGATCCCATCGAATGACAATAACAGTTTTTTCGCCTTCACTTCCCCTATCCCCTCGATCTCGGTCAGGGTGGAAGTGGTGAGCGTTTTCAGCTTGGCGTTTTCCATACACTTCACCGTGTACCGATGCACTTCCTCTTGGATCCGATAGATTAAGGAAAACAGATCACGCTCTTTTGCGATACTGATCTCCTCGGTGTCGGTGCAGAGCGATCTGGTTTTGTGATGCTCGTCCTTCACCATTCCGAACACGGGGATCTGCAAGCCCATCTCGGTCAGCAATTCGCGAATTACCGAAACGTGTCCTTTGCCGCCGTCCAGCAGGATCAAATCGGGGATCTCCGAGAAGGAGCCTTCACCGTCTTCCAGATGTGCAAGTCTTCGGGAAAGCGTTTCTCGCATGGAGCCGTAGTCGTCGGTGCCGTCCACGGTCCTGATCTTGAAATTCCGATAATCCGATTTCTTGAATTTTCCGTCCTCGCAAACGATCATTCCCGCCGTCAAATGCTCGGTTCCCAAGTTGGAAATATCGTACGCCTCGATCCGTTGCGGATAGGACTCCAAGCGCAACAGCGACGCCAGCTTCAACAGCGTTCCCTCTTGTGCCTCGGATTCGATGCGGTAGCGCTTCGCCCGTTCAGCCGCGTTCTTTTCCACCAGATCACACAGCGTGCGAAGCTCTCCTCGTTCGGGTGTGTGCAGATACACACGCCGTCCTGCCAGTTGCGAAAGGTAAGACGAAAGCATCTCAAGATCCTCTTGATCCATTTCAAACGCCAGCAAGATCTTTTGCGGAACGTACTCCCGTCTGCGGTAATGCTCGCACAGGAAGGTGGTCATATCCTCGATCTCCAGAATACTGTCCGCACCGTAGAGATATTCTCCCGTGTCCTGCAATACCCCTGACCGAATGTAAAAAGCCGATACGCAGGAGCAAAAATCATCCGAATACAAAGCAAACACATCCTGCTCGGTGTCGGGATCCGCTACCACCTTTTGCTTTTCACGAATGGCACCGATGGCGCGCAAGGTATCTCTGCACTGCGCCGCCGCCTCGAACCGTTCTTCTTCGGCGTATGCCATCATCCGTGCTTCCAGATCCTTTCGCACCGCGTCGTTTCTGCCGCTCAACAGATCCACGGCATGCTTCACCGAGCGATTGTATTCCTCTGCCGTTACGTCCCCCGTGCAAACACCGCAGCAACGCCCCATCTGATAATAAATGCAGGGACGCTCTTTCCCGATATCCTTTGGAAAACTCCTGTTGCATTTCGGCAAGCGGAAGGTGCGGTTCAGCAACTCGATCAGCGCGTAGGCAGTCCCCGAGCCTGAATAGGGTCCGAAATACCTTGCCTTGTCCGAATCTCGCTTTCTTGTGAATACCAAACGGGGATACTCCTCGCGAGTGACCTTGATATAAGGATAGGACTTCGCATCCTTGAGGCGAATGTTATATTTTGGTGTGTACTGCTTGATCAGGGTATTCTCCAGTGACAGCGCTTCCATCTCGTTGTCGCAGAGGTAGTAATCAAAATCGCGAACCAGCGACACCATCCGCTCGGTCTTGATTCCCTTGTCGCTATTCTGAAAATACTGTGACACACGATTTTTCAATTTACGGGATTTGCCAACGTAGATCACCTTGCCGTTCCGATCCCGCATCAGATACACCCCGGGGGCGACAGGCAACGTATTGGCTTTTTCCAACAAACGGACGCGATGCTCCGTCATATCCTCACTCCCCCTTCCGTTCAACAATACGATGACGAAAACAGCGGCGTGCCCCGCCCTTCCTCGGGCTATCGGTTACACGCCGCCGTATATATCAAAAATGGATCAACTCTCTTCAAACCCGCTATCGATCAAAGAGATCAGACCGCGAAGCGCTTCTTCCTCGCCCTGACCGTCCGCCACCAGCGTGACCGTCATTCCTCTGGCAATGCCCATGGACAAAACGCCAAGCAAGCTCTTGGCGTTCACCTTGCGATCCTCCTTTTCGATCCAGATGGAACATGGATAGGAATTCGCCTTCTGAATGAAGAATGTTGCAGGTCTTGCGTGCAGACCGCTGGCGTTGTTGATTACGATATCGCGTGAAATCATATGTGCTTCTCGCTCCCTGTCTTTTAAAAGATACCCAACGGAGCCTTTCCGAATGGGAATAGTATTACATCTATAGTATAACAGAAAACCGTCACAAAATCAATAGTCAATCCGACATATTTTTTGAAATTTGGAAAATTTATTTCGTGCATTTTTTATACATTCCGCCAAAAAGATTGACAAAATTCATCAAAACACGGGTTCCGCCTTCCAAAAAAGCACGGTAAACGGCAACTCTGCCAACGCTGAATAGAGCTTCCTCTCCTGTCCCACCGCCAGAGCATCCGTACCGCCTTTGAGAAGCTGACCGTCCGACAGTCTGCCGAGAACCGCAAGCTCCACCGTCACGTCCATCCTTGCTTCCGAGGGCAAACGGTACACGGTCCCCCCCGATATCAATTCGACCTCTGCGGGCGCCGACGATATGGACAGCACCCTTCCGAAACGCTCTCCACCCGCTGTGTAAAGGATATCTCCAACCTGCAAGCAGGATACCGTCCTGACGTCCGCGTTTTCCCATCTCACCACCACCGCATACTCCTGCAATTCTTCGTCGGATCGGTTTCGCAGCCCCCAGAACCGAATCAGGATACCGCTGACCGAAAGTAACGCTAACAACAGCAAGAACCAATCGGCGGCGTTCATTCGTTTGGAACTTCCCATTACGCCGTTTTCTCCTTTACCGAGATCAATTCCGCATGGGACAGGTATCCGCCAAAGCGGAAATTTCCCGATCCCCCTGCCGCGATCCGAAGATCTCCTGCCCGAAGCCCATCTCCCTCACGGCGCGTCACCGTCATTCGCACGGTGATCTCAAGGTCGGTCAGATAGGGGTGGGATTCCCACGATGGGATCCCGTCACGCACCGTGGCACGCAGATGCGGAACCGCTTCAACGCTCTCTATCTGTCCCAAGATCACCGTCCCGTTTTCGGAGCGCAACGGATCCCCCTCTCGGATCCATTCGCCGCCGTAACGCTCCCAATCCTGCCGTTCCACGGACGGGATCAAAAACACGCACACCACCTCAAAAGACTCCCGCGATCCTTTTTTGGAATAGAGGTAATACCCCAACGCGGCGATCAGTACCGCCAACGCCAAAAACAGGACGATCCAATCCATCCGCCTCAAATTCCGACGGCGACGGTCAGTTGAATGATTCATACTCGCTCCTTTCCGTTTGCGTTCTCCAATAAGGCACACAAGCACCAAAACAGCCAAAATAACCCGTGATGATACCACAAGCTGTCAAAGCATCCCATTAAAAGTACTCCCACGAAAACGCAGAGCAACGACACCCCCACCGTCCGAACCGTCCCGTTTTCCGTTCTTGCTAAAAAAACCAAGCTTCCCCGCGATAAGCAAAACAAGACGGTTAAAAACAGCAAACATCCGGGGATCCCCAGTTCCACGAAGACGTCTAAAAAGATCTGATGGGAGTGCATCACGTTCTCGGTGCCGGACACTGCGTAAAGAGGATATACGCTATGAAACGCTTCCTCGCCGCATCCGATGCCCCAAGGGTGGGCTTTCAGAAGCCGCCCCACACCGCGCCACGTATAGATGCGGTAGTTGGCGGAGGAATCCGCAAAATTTCCGATACTGCAAAATCGGTTCGTAACGTTATCAGGTAAAAAGGAGGTCAATCCAACGGAGCAAACGCTCAATGCCAGCAGAAGGGACAAGCTTCGGCGGCTGCACAGCATGAGAAACAATACCACGCCAAGCAGCCACGCCAACCACGCCCCTCTTGACCAAGTCAACACCAAGCAAAGGCTCCCCACTGAAAAGGAAAGGAAGAAAAGCCATTTTTTCAACACCGTTTTGCTTTGAAAACACGCTCCAAGGGAAAGGGGCACCGTGTATAACAAAAAAATAGCGAACAAATTGGGATTCCCGAAAAAGCCGCACACCCGTCCGCCGATGTCCCCGAATCTGGAAACGTCCACCCATTTTAATTCGGCTTTTCCAACGGCGTATTGCCAGATCCCCAATAACGCGCAGATCGAAGCGGATAGGATCATCACGCAAAAAGCCCGCTCTCGCCAAGAAGAATGGTTGAGCAACAACCGAACCGAAAACCATGCCGACAGCAGAAGAAACGAACGAACCAAGCCTTCTGAAAGAGATCCGTGAGAGATCAATCCGCCAAAGACAAAAAGCGCCCCCATCCAAAGCATCAGTCCATCGATCAGTCCCCATTCCATCTGCCGTTTTCCGCTGATCGCCTTTCCCGCACCAACGGTCACGCACACCAAAAGGAGAGCCAGAAGCAACACCGTCGGACGGGGGAACAAATTCAAAAATGGCAATCCCCCCAAAACCGCCAAAATCGCAAGCTCGGGAACTGCAAACAAGAGCACGGCGAGAGCCGTCCCAAGCAGCAGCACCGCCGCCAATACGGGAGAGGAAAAAATTTCTATTCCCCCAAAGCAGACTCCCAAAAGGATCCATCCCCAACGCCCTGAGCGTCCCCAAGGGCGAACGTGAAACGGAGTGTCCGAGAGTCCGCAAAAATCAAATAGCAACCACCGAAAAAACAGGCTTTTTCGCATACACTGGGCGCAGTTTTGAGGCGAACGCAACAGAATGGACGCCGATAAAATCTGGATTAACGGGATCAGGACCGCCGCGGAAAGAACCCCTGCGTGACGCAACAGCAAATTCCCCGCCAAACCGATCACACCCCCGAGGATCAGAAACAGACCAACGTCCGAAACACTGCTGTTCAGAAAGGCTTGAAAGATCCGTTGCTTCGCCTGGAACAGAATACTCTGCTCCTGCCAGAACAAAACGGTTCGATAAATTCCGCTTCCCTTTTGATGAAGAACGGCGGATCCGTCATCGTTCCGTTTTATGGGATCGGGAAAGTGCTTCCGCCTGCCAAATGCTCGATAGATCCGATCCGACAGCTTATCAAAGCACTCTAAAATCACGCCGCTCCCCCCTTCTTATAAGAAAAGACTCCTACACGCTTTGATGTAGAAGTCTTTTTGCATATGTGAATCCATTCAATTTTCTTCCAACAGATCGGGACGCTGCTCCAACGTGAGCCGTCTGGCTTCTTCCTCACGCCAAGCGTCGATCTTTCCGTGATGTCCCGAGATCAACACGTCGGGGACCTTCACGCCGTGAAACTCATACGGTCTTGTGTATTGAGGATACTCCAACATCCCCGACGAAATGCTTTCTTTTTCATAACACTCCGCATCCGATAGCACCCCGGGAACCAATCTTGCCACGCAATCGGTGAGGATGCACGCAGGGATCTCCCCCCCCGTCAGCACATAATCTCCAATGGAGATCTCCTCGTCCACGATCTCGTCCACGATCCGACGGTCAACGCCCTCGTAATGTCCGCACAATAAAATCAGATCGTTATAATCTCTCGCCAGCTCCTCGGCGCGCTTTTGCGTCAGCACCTTTCCGCCGGGGGACAAATAGATCACGCGGCGACGCAGATCTTCCAATCCCTCTGCGTCCTGCTGACGGAGAATATCCTCATAACAACGGTAAATGGGGGGCGCCATCATCAGCATCCCCTTGCCGCCGCCGTAAGGCGTATCGTCCACGCGGCGATGCTTATCCTCGGAATAATCGCGGATCTGGTGCGTTTTTACGGTGATGGCACCGTTTTTTTGCGCCCGTCCGATCACGCTCTCTCCCAGAACGGTATTCACCAATTCGGGAAACAACGTCATAATGTCAAACCGCATCATACCTGCTCTCCCTCTCCGTCCAAAAGCCCGGGAATGGGACGAACGTAGATCCCATCGTCGGGATCAATGCAGATCACGAATTCGGGCACCGCTGGGATCAGCGCCTCTCCCTTGGACGTTTTCACCGTATAAAGATCGGCGTGCCCCCTGGAATCCACGTCGGTCAGCGTCCCCAACACTTCTCCCGTGTCGGCATGCTTCACGGGAAGCCCGATCAAGTCGGCGATAAAGTGGTCGCCGTCCTCAATGGGCAGGTCTTCACGGGCGGCGTACACCACCTTTCCGCGCTGACGGTTGGCAGCGTTCTCGTCGTCGATCCCCTCTAACTGCGCGATCACGAATTGCTTGAACACCGATGCGCGAAGCACCCGTCTTGACACATAGGCGCCGTTCTCAAAGAACCAAAGCGTCGAAAGCCCCGCCAATACCTCGGGGGAATCGCACCAGGATTCCAGCTTCAAGCCGCCGCGAAATCCGTGAATATTGATGATCTTTCCACATTCCAGATAAGGTTGTTTCATAGTCACTCGTCAACTTTCCGTTTTTATGGTTTGCATTTCGACTTATATTATACCATAATTTCCTCGAAAATGCAACGGTTCCGATACTTTTTCTGATAAAATCAAGGTTCTCGGCTAAAAAAAAGAAAATGTTTACAAAATAGCCATTGCATATAGGACAAAAATATAGTATAATAAGAAATCATGATAAAAACGGAGGAAACGGTATGTTCAACATGGTAGCTTTGGATACGGCAGCAGGAGGAAACGCAGCCGGCTCTCTTGGCATGATCCTGATGATGGTCGGTCTTTTGGTGGTGTTCTATTTCTTTGGAATCCGCCCCCAAAAGAAGCAGGAAAAAGCGCAAAACGATATGCGTAACGCATTGAAGGTTGGCGACGAGATCACGACCATCGGCGGCATTATCGGCAAGGTGGTCAGCATCAAAGATGAAACCTGCGTCATTGAAACCACCCGCGACAACACCAAGATCCGCATTCTGAAATCTGCGGTGAGTCGCGTGGACGTGAAGGCAGAGGACGCCATCGACTGATCTATTCATAAAAATACCTTTGAATGAATATTCTTTAGCAGAGTATCATTCAAAGGTATTTTTATTTATGGGAACCTCTAAAAATTCCACGCACATGGAATCGACGGAATCTATTCCGTCAGTCGTCACAAAATTTCTTCGCAGAGGATTCACTATGCGTGCGAAATTTTGTTTAGACTGGCGAAAAATCTTCTCGCCGATCCACGCACGCAGAATATTTAGAGGTCCCCTTATGAAAGGAGTTTTCTCATGACTTCCAAAAATCGAAGCCATCTTCCGACCAGACACACCCCGTCCCAACGAAAAAGCCCGTCCAAAGCCGCATCATCTTCACATACCGTCTTTTCCAAGGAAACCCTACGCGCGTTTCTGATCACCCTTGCCATCGGCGGCGGATTGATCTTGGTCATGTCCTTGGGAGCGTATTTCCATCCCGATCCCGATTCCATCATCCATCCCCTCGCCTACGTTGCCGCCGCTCTGACGGCGTTCTTCGGCGGCTTCACCGCTGGAAAGCTGCGCGGAAACGCCCCCGCCATTTGCGGACTGGTGAACGGAATCCTTTTAACCGCGGTAATGCTCCTGCTCTCTTTTTTCTTTCTCTCCGAGTCATCGGGCTATTCCGCTCTGATATCTACTTTGCTTCATACCGCCGTTCCCGTGCTCTCGGTTCTGGGCGCTGTGGTGGGAATCAAGAAACCACAGAGATCCATGACGCGGAAACGCCGTTGAGCGAGTTCATCCATCAATCTCTGCGATAGGATCTCCCTTGCCAGGTATTCTTGGCGTATAACAATTTATCCAGATCGTTGATGACGGTAGTCTTTTTCATGCTCCATAGGGGCGCCAACAGGTCGTCGGCTTTGCCGTCCCCCGTCAACCTGCCGATCACAGTTTCGGGGGGCAGCAATTCCAATGCTGCCGCCACCGTTTCAATGTAGTCCTGCCGTTCCATGGGCGTGTATTCCCCACGCTCCAGAAGATTCGCCATTTCCGTATGTTTCAATACGTGCAGCAAATGGATCTTCACCTGCTCGGGGCAAAGCTCCGCCACTCTTTGAACCGTTTCCAGCATCACGCTTCGGTCTTCCTTTGGCAATCCGAAGATCAAATGCACGCAAACGTTGATCTTCTTGCTTGCGCGACGTAATTTTTCAACCCCTTCACAAAACTGCTCATAGGTATGTCCACGGCGGATGATCTCCGCCGTTTTGTCGTTGGAAGATTGCAAGCCCAATTCCACGGTGAGAACAGTCCGCTCCGAGAGCTCTGCCAGATATTCCACCACGTCGTCGGGCAGACAGTCCGCCCGCGTGGCAATATTCAGCCCCACGATCCCATCCTGCGCCAACGCTTCCTCGAATTTCTCCCGCAAAACGGACACGGGCGCATAGGTGTTGGTGTGAGCTTGGAAATACGCGATACAAGCACTCACGTCCCACTTTTTGGAGAACGCCTGCTTTTGCAAGCGGATCTGTTCAGCTATGGACAACAACGCCGACGGCGCAAAATCTCCGCTTCCGCGCCCCGAACAGTAAATGCAACCGCCGTATCCGCAGGTACCATCCAAATTCGGACAGGAAAAGCCACCGTCCAGAGGCAATTTCGCCACCTTCCTGCCAAAGGTCTTTCGCAGATAATATTCGTATGTTTGATATCTTTTATTGCTATCACTGAATGGATAGGGGTTTGTCTGAGCTTGTGTCAAATACTCACCTTCTTTTCAAAAAAAGGCTGTTATTCAAAACAGCCTTTTCTATAATCATATTACGCCAACAGCTTCTCCAACGCCGCGATTCTGACGCAAAGCGTCAGCACGTTCATTGCCTTTTGAAGGCTTTCTTCGTCGGGGAACGTGGGAGCGATGCGGATGTTGCTGTCCACGGGATCGTTTCCGTAGGGGTAGGTCGCGCCAACGGTGGTCAGCGTCACGCCAGCCTGTTTACAGAGCGCGTAAGTACGTTTCGCGCATCCGGGCATCACGTAAAGGCTAACGAAATATCCGCCCAACGGGTTGGTCCAATTTGCCGCCCCCGTTTTCCCGAGATCCTTCTCCAACGTATTGCAGACGATCTCAAACTTGGGACGGATCAGATCAGCCAAGAGCATCATGTGCCGACGGAGATTCTCTGCGTTTCCGAAGTAACGAACGTGGCGAAGCTGGTTGATCTTATCGTATCCGATGGTCTGCGCGCCAATAATGGGCATGATCTGACTCAGGTTATTCTTGGAAGCCGCCATGATCGCCACACCCGATCCGGGGAACGAAATTTTGGAAGTGGAAGCAAAATAGAACACTCGGTCATCGTTTCCGTATTGCTCGCAGGCTTCAAAAATATCTGCCAGATGATCCTGACGGTCTGCATACAGATCGTGAACGACGTACGCATTGTCCCAGAAGATCCGGAAATCCTTTGCAGCAGTCTTCATGGCACCAAAACGGCAAACCGTTTCGTCGGAATAGGTGATTCCGTCGGGGTTGGAATATTTAGGGCAACACCAAATGCCCTTTACCATCTCATCCTCTGCCACCAAACGCTCCACGACGTCCATATCGGGGCCGGTGGGCGTCATGGGCACGGGGATCATGTCGATCCCCAAGGACTCGCAGATGCCAAAATGGCGGTCATATCCGGGAGAGGGGCAAAGAAACTTGATCTTCTCCTCGCGGCACCAAGGGCGTTCACTGCCGTAAACACCGTAGAGCATAGCGCGCGCCACGGTATCGTACATCAAATTCAAGGACGAGTTACCACCGATGAACAAAGACTCCTCACGAAGCCCCAACAGCTCTGCAAACATTCTCTTGGCTTCGGGAATACCGTCCAATACACCGTAATTACGGCAATCAAAGCCGTTCTCGGTGCGGCAATCGGAAGAAGAGCTGATGCAATCCAACATTCCCTGCAACAGATCCAACTGCTTTGCCCCGGGCTTCCCGCGGGAAAGATCCAGCGATAGCTTTTGGGAACAGCAAGCATCATACTCCCCTCTCAACTTCTCCAACTCGGCTTCCAGCTGCGCCTTGTTCATATCCGAAAATTTCATTTTTCTATCCAACCTTCCTTTGACTGATACACTTTTGGTATTATACCATATTCTGTTGGAAATTGCAATATGTTTTTGCAATTTTTTTTTGAAAAATTTCATTTTTTCGGTTCCTGAGCCAGTTCAGACCAAAAATCAGACACTATATTTGCAAGTTCAGACGCATTTCCTGCATATTTCATGTGTGACCACTGATCCGGAAACAGTTTTTGATACTGCGGTGTGGCGTATCGGTCGTCCATCAGCACGATGACGCCGCAATCGCTTTCCCGACGGATCACACGTCCTGCCGCCTGAAGCACGCGGTTCATCCCCGGGTAGGTATAGGCGTATTCGTAGCCCGACTCTCTGGTATCGTCGTAATATTCCTTCAGCAGGTTCCGTTCGTTGGAGATGCCCGGGAGTCCCACGCCAACGATCCCTACTCCGATCAAGCGACGTCCGGGCAGGTCAACACCTTCCGAAAACGAGCCCCCCAAGACGCAAAAGCCCACTTTCAAAGAATTACTTTCGTCAAAAGAATCCAGAAAAGATTCCCTGGCCTGTTGATTCATGTGCTTTTCTTGCCGCGCCGTTCTCACCTTTGGATATTTCTTGGAGAAGATCTCATAGACCGTATCCATATATTCGTAGGACGAAAAATAGAAGATATAGTTGCCTGCTTTTCCCGATACCGTTGCGGCAATCAGAGAAGCGATCTTTTTCGCCGATCTTTCCCGATCCTGATAACGTGTGCTGACTCCCGTTGCCGCCACCAGACAGACCTGTGACGGATCAAATGGAGATGGCAAGGACAAGCGTACCGCGTTCTTACCGCCCCCCAAAACGTCCGCAAAATAATCGGTTGGCGTCAAGGTGGCAGAAAACAGCACCGACGCCACCGCCCGATTCATCACACCGTCCAGCAACGCGGACGCGTCCCTGCAAATCTGCCGAACCGTGACCTCCTCCCCATTCACCTCAACGAACGTGATGAAACGGGAGTCGTACGCCTCCGAAACCATCCGATACCGCTTCAGATCCGAAAGCGCCTTTTGCAGCTCCGCCTCCCCGTCGTGGTCGGGATGGGAAAACAACCACTTTTCCAAAAACGTCAAGCAAGCGTCAACCTCCCGATCCAACGCGAACATGGGCTGACCGTTCAGATAATACCCTTGCTCCGTCCCGTCCTCACGGGTGTACGAATTATCCGCGCAAAGCCGCTTGCAGCCTTGCACTGCCACGATCAACCGTTCCAGCGGCTCAAAGCGCTCCGCCAAAGCGGGATCGTTCAAAGACAGGATCCGTCGGTACGCCGCCGACAGCACGGAGCATTTCAATTCAGCGGTAAACATGGCGCACGCGCGGTCCACCAGATTGTGCGCCTCGTCCACCAAAAACACGTATTTTTGATCGGAGCTGCCGTCAAAATAGCGCCGCAAATACACCATGGGATCAAACACGTAGTTGTAATCGCAAATCACGATATCGCAATACTCCGACAGCTCCAACTGAAATTCATAGGGGCAGATCTCGAATTTCTCCGCCGCATCTTCAATGGAAGTCCGCGGAAATCCGTTCTGCCGTTCAAAAAGATACGCCACCGCATCCCCGCATTTTTCATAGAAATTTCTCGCTCTCGGACAATCCTGCGGATTGCAGTGACGGGAGATCCCGCAAACGTCCGCCTTCGCCCGTTCGTTGACACAGCACTGCTCTCGTGCGGTCAGCACCACGGTGCGTAAACGGGACCCCGCCTCGTAGATCTTGGCAGACGCCGCGTACGCCTCCCGTCGGATACTCGCTTTGGAAGTAAGATAGAAAATTTTATCGCAGTACCCCTCCCCCAACGCCCGAACCGCGGGATAAAGAGAGGAAACCGTTTTCCCCGTTCCCGTGGGCGCTTCCACAAACAACCGTTTTCCGCCTCGGATGGCTCGGTAACACTCACGGATCATAATATCCTGTCCCTCGCGGATCGAAGAATACGGGAACCGTCCGCTATGAACCGACGGCAACCGCTCCAACGCCCGATCACGCAAAAATTTGGCGCGGAAGGACACCCGTGACAAGAGATCAAAATAATAATTTTGTAATTCCTCTGCGGTGCAGGTTCTCTGAAAGCTCTTGGACTTTGCGTCGTCGGCACGGCAAAGCGTTACCCGAACGTCCACCGCCGCCAAAGAAGCTTGACGGCTCAAAAAATAGGCGTAACACATTGCCTGCGCCTCGTGCAACAGGCTTGGCGTTCCCTCAAAGGCGCGCGCCCCCACGGTTTTAATCTCCTCGATCAGCGGAGCTTCGCCCCGCTCCACGCCGTCCGCGCGTCCGCTGACCTCGTAACAAATGCCGTTATAAAGGGTGGTATTGCAAAAAGCGACTTCCGCTTGGTAGCCCGCTCCTGCCCTTGCTTGGAGCTTGGCGTGGAGCTTTTTTCCAAGCTCGGCGCGTTCGGAGCCTTTTTTCCACGCTCCGTGACGCAGATCCAGATGCAACGGCAAAAAAGCGTGGGCGCAAAGCTCCCCCACCGACAAGATCAAAACAGACCGTTCCGCGTCGTATCTCATAGCATCCCCTCCGCCGTCCTTCGGTTCCTTTCTCATTCACTATATATATTATATCACAAGCCGCTACCGCCGTCAATGAAATTACCATATTTTTAGGGGTTCCATTTTTCAAAAAATGCTCTATAATATTAGTAAGAAGCAACGATTGCTTACGAAAGGAGCAAAATCAGAATGGAATTGATCAAAATCACCGATCAAAAACTGAAGATCATGTTGACCTCCTCGGATATGACGCAGTTTGAGCTGGATCCAAACGCCATCGAAAACTGTGATGCCCAAACCTCTAACGCTTTTCGGATATTCTGGAGCGAGATCCGACGGCAATACGGACTGGATTTTGACGACAGTCATCTTTCCGTTCAATATTTTCCTTCCCGCGGCGGCGGTTGCGAGATGTTCGTCAGCGGAAGCGGCGAGGAAAAAGACCGAAAAAAGCGAACAACGGGAGCCGGAAGCGCGATTCTACCAATTGGAAAGCCTCTCACGGGTAATTTTCTGCGAGAAACCGCCTACCGCTTTGAATGTCTTCCCAACCTACTCGCCGCCTGCCATCGTCTGAAATCCATCGGATACATAGGAGAAAGCGCCGCCTACCGCGACGGCTCCTCCGTCTACTATCTCCTTCTAAAATTGCTCTCCGCTTCTCCGTTCACGCTCCCCGAAGAATTCGCATTCCTCTGCGAATACGGGCGCCCCGAAAACGCCTCCGCCCTACGCCTCTACTTCCGCGAACACGGCTCCGTCATCCGTTCACCTGATGCGGTAGACGTATTGGCAAAGTTACGTTGAGAGAAGGAAAGACCTTGGGAGGGGAGAACTTCTTGCAAGAAGTTCTCCCCTCCCAAACCCACCTCTCTCAAGAACTTTCCCACCTCGCTCCGTCCAACATGAAAGCAGATTTTCAAGTCTGCCTTGGACGGAGCACGGTGGGAAATTCTTTTTTGTGTGGGGTTTGTTTTTAGAATTTGATTACTTTGTGCTGTTAATCTAAACCAAATATTTGAAAAAAATGCAAAGAATCACAAAAAACCTTTGCATTTTTAACAAATTCCAGCATCTGACACGCCAAAAAAGCATGGTTTCCCCAAGCAGAAAAACATCCTATAATCCATTATTTAGTTTGTGTGACAAGAGTATTATAACACATTCAAAATGAAAAATCATTACTTTTTTCAATTTTCTTGTATTTTTTTGGCACAGACGCATGATGCAAAAATATCTCTCAAATCATGTAGGGGCGACCATCGATCGCCTGCTCCAAACGAGTATCACAAATTCATCGTTCGAGGTGTTTTTTTGAGGCGGGCGATCAATGATCGCCCCTACGGGTTTGGATTAAATTTTGTGTTTCGGTATGTTGCTTTTTTGTTCCGCGAAAAACTAACATTATGGAGCCGGCAGGGTGGCGGTACCTGCCGGCTTGCGGGAGCTAATCTACCGTCTGTAAACGATTCTTTCCCATATAGGGTGATGTCGCACCCAAGGTAACAAACTGTTGCTAAAACTTTCAACGAAAATCCCCTCGGTAGGTTGCGCTTTGTTCGCACTTCCTACCGAGGGTAGCCTATTATTTTTCTCGTTGAAAGTTTTTGGAATTCTTAAAACCTTTTTTCAAAAAGGTTTTAAGTGGGTGTGGGCAAAGCCCACGACCTTTCCCTACTTCAACCGACACAACTTATCTGTGGTTATAAGATTTTCCACAGTGTAGATCAGTGCGACACGGTCAGCTTGATACTCGATGGCAAGATCGGAGAGAGCGGTAAAATCTTGACGTGTAGAGGAGAGGTTGAGCAGGACGAGGTCGAAGTGTTGTGCGAGAAAGGGGGCGACGGAGTTGGCAAAGCTGTCTTTGAGGATCAGAAGGCGAGGACGGGGAGTGCCGTCTTTGCGAGTGACGGTGACTACGTCGTGGGTTCCGTCCAAAAACGCAGAGTAGTGGTCTTTTTTAGAAAGCCATTTTTCGCTGTAGAATCCGTCCAAGGTTTTGCCGTCCGCCGTGATGAGAAAGGAATCTTCGTTGCCGCAGAGCCAAAATTCCACCGAATCGGGAGCAACCCATTTCATCCCCCCCGCAGACCATAGCGTGCCGTAAAAGGAATCCGAAGCCACCCGTTTTTCAAAGGCTTCCGGCGGTAGGATCTCGTCTTCCATCCCAAAAGATTTGAGCATTTCCGCGTAGGCGTAGTAGGCGCCAAGAGTCGTCCAATGGTGATCGGTTTTATAGTAAACCGATTCTCCGTTGGCGAATTTATCCCGCAAAAGCGAAACCGTGTCCACCGTTTGAACGCCGTTGGAAAGCCCGTTTTCAATTTCTTTGAGCAGCGCGTCGCTGTTTTCTTGGGGATAATCCAACGCAGAAGCCGCAACGTCCACGTTGCGCCCCGTCAGAAGAACCGCAAACGGAACGGTCAGGGTTTCCGATGCCCGACGGATGCCCAGACAAGCGTTTTGAACGTGCGCCGAATCAAAGCCGTCGCAATCCGACAGGCTTTCCCCGTTTGCGGTTTGAACGGAGAACCGCCGCCGCGCCAACTGCCCGTTTGCGCCCAATAAGATCCCGCCGTTCTCCCCTTTTCCGCTCGCCAGCTCCAAAAAGCCTTTCATTCCAACCAGTGCGTCACGCAGGGGAAACTGATCCGAGAAATAATCGTTCATATCAGAGGAAAAGCGTCCCGAAAGGATCCTTTGGGCGGAAACCGAGGGCATGGTTTGCAAGCTTCGATTTTCCTGCTCCGAAAAGGTGCGGTCTTGTGTGATCCAAAACAACAGAGAAAATCCAAACAAAATTGAAAGAAACAGCCATACGGTGGCTCGTTCATACCGTTTCATCATGCGCTCCTTAAAAATTGAGATAAGCAAACGGACTATAGGTGGAATCCACCAAGTAGGCAGTGCAAACGAGCAACACAAGCACCGAGCCGATGGGAACCAAAACACGGCGATAACTTCCCCGTCCCATGAATTCCCTCACGCGATTTTTCACCAAAGGCGTGGCACCCACTCCCGCAGCCGCTAACAAAGGCAGATACCGCAAAAGCTGATAGGAAACGGTTTGGGTGGAAAATCCAACCGTCCCGACTCCCACCATGGCGCGAAGGCAAATCCACACGAAAGCAAGGCTATCCGATGAAAAGATCAGAAAACTGATAAACACCAAGATCAGCGTATATACATGACGCAAAAAGTCGGGCGTTTTTTCCAGAATCCGATGCAAGAATAGACGTTCTAAAATCAGCAATACGCCAAAATAAAGTCCCCAAAGAATAAAATTCCAGCCCGCGCCGTGCCATAGCCCCGTCAGCAACCAGACCACCATCAGATTGCGGCACAGCTTCCATTTTCCGCACCGATTTCCGCCCAGAGGGATATAAACGTAGTCCCGAAACCAGTGGGATAAGGTCATATGCCAACGCCGCCAAAATTCGCTGATGCTTTTGGAAATATAGGGGTAGTTGAAGTTTTCGGGGAAGGAAAAGCCAAACATCCGTCCCAATCCGATTGCCATATCCGAATACCCCGAAAAATCAAAATACAGATGCAAGCTGTAAAAGATCGCCACCAGCCACGCCCCCAACGCGGTGGGCGTGAATTGCATCGCGTTTTTGTAATATTCGTAGCCAGCCGCCAAGGTGTCGCCAATCAGAATTTTTTTCGCCAAACCAACAACAAATCGCAAAACGCCATTTGCGAAATTGGAGTGCGTGGTGGTTCGGTTGGTTAATGCACCGTCAATTTCGGAATATTTCACGATGGGTCCAGCCACCAGTTGGGGAAACAGGGTGACGTAGGTTCCAAACGCCAGATAATTCCGTTGCAGGGCGATCTCCCCGCGGTACAGATCCACCGTGTAGGACAAAATCTGAAAGGTATAAAAGGAAATGCCGATGGGCAATGCCAATCCCACGATCACGGGAATTTTGACAACGGTGGCAAGAAAATTGTAATATTTAAAAAAGAATAAAGCGGAAAGATTGACACCAACCGATAAAATTGTAACCGCTTTGGCACGGGCGGGATACCGCTCCCGATAGCGGGAGATCAGAAAGCCGAACGAATAGGCAGAGGTGATGGATGCCATCATCAAAAGAATATAGATCGGCTCTCCCCAACCGTAGAAAAACAAACTGACAGCAAAAAGAACGCCGTTTTTCAAGGATTTTGGAGCTGAAAAATACAGCAGCAATACCACGGGCAAAAACGCAAACAAAAAAATCAAGGATGAAAACACCATTTTTTCAAGCTCCTTTCCTCGTTTCGTTCATTCTCAAACAGTATCCTTCTTTTTCAGCCGAAAAATACTTTCCGCTTGGATTTTTCCTCTTTATTTTTTCAAAACAGTCACAACTCGACAAAAAAGCGAATACCATGACAGTGAAGTGCTTGGAGGTGTGTGACTATGAACGACTACGAAACACTGGATCGCATCGCCCCGGGAGAGCTTGCCGTGGTGGATCGTTTAAACGTGGAGGGAGATATGCGCCGACGATTTCTGGATCTGGGATTGATCGAAAACACCTTGGTGGAATGTATCGGGAGAAGTCCCGGCGGTGACCCCACGGCGTATCTGATCCGCGGCGCGGTCATTGCCATCCGCTCCAAAGACTGTCAAGGGATCAAAATCCGTAAAATCGGAAACGAGGCTCCGTCATGGGATTGACGCTCCGCTCTGTGGGAAAACACACCCATAAAGAAAATCCCCTCAAAAGCCCGACTTCTACCCGATCTATTCTGCTGGCAGGCAATCCAAACGTTGGAAAAAGCTCGGTTTTTAACGGTCTGACGGGGTTGAATCAACATACGGGAAACTGGTCAGGCAAAACCGTGGCATTGGCAAGCGGCACTTGCCTGATGAGCAAAATTCCAACCACGTTGATCGATCTTCCGGGAACGTATTCCCTTTTGGCGCACTCGGAGGAAGAAACGGTTGCCCGCGACGCCATTTGTTTTCAGCACCACGACGCCGTAATGGTGGTCTGCGATGCCACCTGTCTGGAACGGAATCTCAACCTGGTTTTACAGATCCTTGAGATCACTCCCAACGTCATGGTCTGCGTCAATCTCATGGACGAAGCCACCAGAAAGCATATCTCCGTTTCCGTAGACGGGCTTTCCAAACGGTTGGGCGTTCCCGTTATCGGCATCTCTGCTCACCGAAAAAGCGATCTTCAGAGATTGGCAAAGTGGCTGGACGATTTTGATTCCGCAGCGAATACGCCGCGTAAAGTCCGTTACTCGGATGAAATCGAAACGGTTCTTCAAGAATTGACCGAAAACGTCCAACGCTCCCCCACGTGTCAAGTGTCTCCTCGCTGGATAGGACTGAAGCTGTTGGAATCCGATCATACGCCTGCTTTTGAGAAGCAGATCCGATCTATGCTCTCGGATCCCAACCAATTGGAGCCTCTGCGCCAAAGTGCACAGGAAAAGCTGTTGGCGGCAGGATATTCCCCCAACCGTTTGAAGGATCGCATCGTGACTGCATTGGTATCCGAGGCAGAATCCATCGCAGGGGAGGTCTGTCACGCAGAACACGCGTCCTACAGCCGATTTGACCGCAAGCTGGATCAAATTCTGACGGGTAGAAAGATCGGATACCCGTTGATGCTCCTTCTGCTCCTGTTGATCTTTTTTCTCACCATTTCGGTCTCCAACGTGCCGTCGGCATGGCTATCTTCGTGCTTTGCTTTTCTTCAAGATCGGTTGACCGAATTGTTTTTAAAGCTTCACGCACCGCCTTGGCTTCACGGCATCGTGGTGCTTGGAATGTTCCGCACGCTGGGCTGGGTGGTGTCGGTGATGCTCCCCCCTATGGCAATCTTTTTTCCGCTTTTCACCATTCTGGAAGACTCGGGATATCTACCCCGCATCGCATTTAATTTAGACCGTCCCTTCCAAAAATGCAACGCCTGCGGCAAACAAGCGCTGACCATGTGCATGGGCTTCGGATGCAACGCTGCAGGCGTGGTGGGATGTCGGATCATTGATTCACCGAGGGAACGGGTACTTGCGATCTTGACCAATTCCTTGGTTCCGTGCAACGGGAAATTCTCCACGCTGATCGCAATTCTATCCATCTTTTTTCTGGGAAGCACCGTCGGGATCACAGACTTCTTTTTTACGGCGCTGTTATTAACCGCAACCATCCTCTTGGGCGTTGCCGCCACATTCGTGGCTACCAAACTGCTTTCCAACACCTTACTCAAAGGCGTTCCGTCCTCTTTCACATTGGAGCTTCCGCCCTATCGCAAGCCCCAATTTGGCAAGGTGATCGTTCGCTCTCTGTTTGATCGAACGCTATTCGTTCTGGGCAGAGCCGCGGCAGTAGCGATCCCCGCAGGCATCGTGATCTGGCTGATGGCAAACGTGACCGTCGCAGATCAATCACTTCTGCACGTCTGTGCGGAATTTTTGGAACCGTTTGCAAAGCTGATGGGTTTGGACGGAATGATCCTGCTGGCTTTCATTCTGGGATTTCCTGCAAACGAAACCGTGATCCCCATTATTTTGATGGGCTATCTTTCTGAAGGAAGCCTGCTGGAAGTCCAAAACTTGTCTGCCATGCGGGAAATCTTTCTCTCCAACGGCTGGACTCCCGTCACAGCGGTATGCTTTATCCTGTTCTTCCTGTTCCATTGGCCCTGCTCCACCACTCTTTTGACCGTTAGAAAAGAAACGGGGAGCGTAAAATGCACGCTCCTGGCGGCAGCAGTTCCAACCGTGTTAGGTGTCTTGCTCTGCATAGGATGCAATCTGATTCTTCAACTGCTGACTTAAGACAATACCGCACAATTCCCATGGTACAGCTGTCCCATTGCGGATTTGTGCGGTGTCGCCTGAAACAAAAAACGAGGGAGAGCAAAATGCGAAACGCATTTTGCTCTCCCTCGTTTTTTTAGAAAATCGAATTATTCGGCTGCAGCCTCTTCGGTCTTCTTGGTGGTCTTCTTCGCAGGCTTCTTTTCTTCAGCCTTTGCTTCAACCGTTTCGGTCACGTCAGCCTCAACCAGAGCGACGATTGCCATTTCAGCAGCGTCACCTCTGCGGGGGCCGAGCTTCAGAATACGGGTGTATCCACCGTTGCGATTTGCATAATTGGGAGCGATCTCGTTGAACAACTTGGTTACAACGTCCTCTTTGGTAATATATGCGAGAGCAGCACGGCGGCTTGCAAGCGTGTTCTTCTTGCCGAGTGTGATCATTTTTTCTGCCATGGAACGATCTTCCTTCGCTCTGGTGAGCGTGGTTTCGATCTGTCCGTTCTCAAGCAGCAAGGTAACCATGCCGCGAAGCATAGCCATTCTATGCGCGGTAGGTCTGCCAAGTTTTCTTGTTCCGGGCATTTGTATTCCCTCCTTCTGCTGTTTACGAATGTTTTTAATTGGGTTTGACTATCAAACGGATCTTACTCTTCTTCTCTTCTCAATTCCAATCCCAAAGAATGGAGCTTTGCGATCACTTCTTCAAGAGATTTCTTACCGAGGTTACGTACTTTGATCATATCTTCCTCGGTGCGGTTGATCAGATCCTCAACCGTGTCAATGCCTGCGCGCTTCAAGCAATTGAAGCTTCTCACAGACATGTCAAGTTCCTCAATGGTCATCTCAAGAACCTTTTCCTTGATGGTTTCTTCTCTCTCCACCATGATCTCTGCCTTCTTTGCTCTGTCAGACAACTCCACAAACAAGTTGAGATGCTCGTTGAGAATCTTGGCGCCCAGCGAAACTGCTTCTCTCGAGGAGATGGTTCCGTCGGTCAATACTTCAAGAGTTAATTTGTCGTAATCCGTGATATTACTTCCTACACGGGTGTTGTCAACCGTGTATTTTACGTTATACACAGGTGTATAGATCGAATCGGTGTAAATGGTACCGATGGGGGCGGAAGCCGCTACACCCAAGCTCTGTGTGTGAAGCTGTTTGTTTCTCTCCTGAGATACATATCCGCGTCCGTGTGCAAACGTCAGCTCCATGTAGAAGCGCTCGTTTTCACTGATGGTTGCGATATGATGCTCGGGATTGAGGATCTCAATGTCAGAATCCTGCTTGATATCGCCTGCGGTGATATCGCGCTCACCCTGCACGTCGATCACAACGGTCTTTGGACCGCTGCAATGAAGCTTTGCGGTGATTCCCTTCACATTCAGAACGATCTCGGTAACGTCCTCGGTCACTCCGGGAATTGTGGAAAATTCATGGAGTACACCGTCGATCTTGATATTGGTTACCGCTACGCCCGGCAAAGAGCTGAGCATCACTCTGCGCAACGAATTACCCAGAGTTGTTCCGTAACCCCGTTCCAACGGCTCGACAATGAAAATACCGTTTGAACCGTCATCACTCAAATCAGAAGTGCTGATATTGGGCTTTTCAATCTCAATCATTCCAAAAAAGCCTCCTTTTCATTTGTTCTTTAAATGGTTGCGGGTTCGATACGTCCGCCAAAAGGCGGCGTATTTGCTTGGAGTACGTCAGAATTACTTGGAGTAAAGTTCGACGATGAGCTGCTCGTTGAAGTCAAAGTCAACGTCTTCTCTTGCGGGAAGCGTTGCAACCTTTGCCGTGAACGCGTCAGCCTTTACCTCCAACCACTTCGGAGCGTTGTGGGTTGCTGCTGCTTCAGCCAGAGCCTTAAACTTAACGGAGCTGCGGCTGGTTTCCTTAACGGCGATCACGTCGCCTGCCTTAACGATCAGAGAAGGAATGTTGACCTTCTTGCCGTTGAGGGTGAAGTGACCGTGAAGCACGAGCTGACGAGCCTCTTTATGAGAAGCTGCAAAGCCCATTCTGTAAACAACGTTGTCAAGACGACGCTCCAGCAAGCAGATCAGGTTTTCACCGGTCATACCTTCCTTGCGGTCAGCCTCTTCAAAATAGTTTACGAACTGCTTCTCCAGAACACCGTAGTATCTTCTGGTCTTCTGCTTCTCGCGCATCTGCATTCCGTACTCTCTCATTTTCTTGTTGGCTGCGCCATGCTGACCGGGAGCAGTGCTTCTGCGATCCAGAGCGCACTTTCCGGAAATGCAACGGTCACCCTTCAAGAACAGTTTCGTGCCTTCTCTGCGGCACAGTCTGCATACAGGTCCTGTATATCTTGCCATAATGTTTTTTTACCTCCACGAAATATTAAACGCGTCTGCGCTTCGGGGGTCTGCATCCGTTGTGAGGAACAGGGGTAACGTCTTTGATCATGGTGATCTGAAGACCAACCGTTTCCAATGCGCGGATTGCGGACTCACGTCCTGCGCCGGGGCCCTTTACGTAAACCTCAACGCTCTTCAGTCCATGCTCCATTGCTGCCTTTGCCGCAGTTTCGGAAGCAGACTGTGCTGCAAACGGAGTGGATTTTCTGGAGCCCTTGAAGCCCAGCTCTCCGGCGGAAGCCCAGGAGATCGCATTGCCTTGGGTATCAGAAATTGTAACGATAGTATTGTTGAACGTCGATTGAATGTGAACCGAGCCTTTCTCAATGTTCTTTCTCTCGCGGCGTTTCTTGACAACTTTCTTTGCTGCAACTTTTGCCATTTTCTATGCCACTCCTTTACTTCTTCTTGTTCGCAATCGTCTTTGCGGGACCCTTGCGAGTTCTTGCGTTCGTCTTCGTTCTTTGACCTCTTACGGGAAGTCCCTTTCTGTGACGGATACCGCGGTAGCAGATGATCTCAACCAATCTCTTGATGTTCATCGCGCGATCACGGCGAAGATCGCCTTCCACGGTGTAAGAATTTTCGATCTCGTCACGAAGCTTTGCAACTTCTGCTTCGGTCAGATCCTTTGCACGGGTATCGGGATTGATACCGGTCTTTGCAAGGATGTCGTTTGCGCTTTTGCGTCCGATGCCGTAAATATAGGTCAGAGCAATCTCAACGCGCTTGTTGTTCGGAATATCAACACCAGCTATACGAGCCATACTGTTTATTCACCTTTCTGTTGATTTTTGGCTTTGTAAGATTATCGATCAACCCTGTCTTTGCTTATGCTTGGGGTTCTCGCAAATAACCATTACTTTGCCTTTTCTTTTGATGATCTTGCATTTTTCGCAGATCTTCTTTACGGATGGTTTCACCTTCATTGTTCCTACCATTCCTTTCTTGCTTTGAATTTTGGTTCAACTTTGCGAATTTCGCAAATCTTATTTTGCACGCCAAGTGATGCGTCCCTTGGTCAGGTCGTAGACCGAAACCTCAATGGTTACGCGATCCCCGGGCAGAATTTTGATATAGTTCATACGAAGCTTTCCCGAAATATGGGCTGTTACCATATGTCCGTTGGGAAGCTTGACCTTGAAGCAAGCGTTGGGCAGAGCCTCAACCACTACGCCTTCAAACTCGATGACGTCATCCTTCTGTGCCAGAATAATCCCTCCTAACTGTTTTCGTCTGTAACTTAAAAACCTTTTTCCACCTCGGTCAGGACCAACACCCCGTCACTTGTCAGCGCCACGGTGTTTTCATAATGCGCCGACAGACTTCCGTCCAGTGTTTTCACCGTCCAGCCGTCGGGCATCTCCTTGACCTCAAACGTTCCAACGTTTACCATCGGCCCAATGGCGAGTGTCATACCGGGCAATAATCGGGGGCCCCTTCCCTGTGTTCCACAGTTTGGAACTTCGGGCGCTTCGTGCAGCTTGGTACCTATTCCGTGGCCCACAAAATGGCGGACCGCCGAGTACCCGCGCGCCTCAACATACGACTGCACCGCGTGGCTTATATCACCGATTCTGCCGCCTAGTACCGCTTTTGAAATACCTTCGTAAAGGCTTACTCTG
>JAZSMC010000028.1:0-2213 GCA_045535705.1 Eubacteriales bacterium | reverse complement strand
AGAACTGGAGATCACTACTCTGAACGCTATGTATCTGGAGGAATCCTTGTTGGACGTCCAGCTGTTGGGGCGCGGCTTTGCTTGGCTGGATACGGGAACGATGGATAGCCTGGCAGAGGCAACTGATTTCGTGAGAATGGTGCAGAACCGCCAAGGGATCCAGATCTCCGCATTAGAGGAGATCGCTTACCGAAACGGATGGATCACCAAAGACGAATTGATGGCGTCTGCCGAGAGATACGGAAAATCTCCTTACGGATTACATCTGAAGCAGGTTGCGGAAGGAAAAATTCAATACTGAAAAGGTAACGTATGAAGGTACTTGTAACGGGAGTTAAGGGACAGCTTGGATATGACGTTGTCCGGGAGCTGCTCAAACGGGGACACGAGCCCGTGGGCGTGGATATTGAAGAAATGGATATTACCGACGGAGAAGCGGTTCGGAAAAAGATCTCCGAGGTTGCCCCCGACGCGGTGATCCATTGTGCGGCGTGGACTGCCGTGGATGCTGCAGAGGATACGGAAAATGCGGAAAAGGTGCGGTTGGTGAACGTTCACGGCACTGCCAATATTGCAGAGGCGTGCAAAGTGCAGAACTGCAAAATGATGTATATTTCCACCGACTATGTTTTCAACGGTCAGGGCACGGAGCCTTGGAAGCCCGATTGTAAGGAGTATTCTCCGCTTTCGGTGTACGGTCAGACCAAGCTGGAAGGAGAATTGGCGGTCAGCGGTACGCTGGAACGTTATTTTATCGTCCGCATTGCTTGGGTGTTCGGCATCAACGGAAAAAACTTTATCAAAACGATGTTACAATTGAGTGACCGTTACGATACGCTACGGGTGGTCAGTGACCAGATCGGAACTCCCACTTATACCTACGACTTGGCAAGATTGCTGGTTGATATGATCGAAACCGAAAAATACGGCTATTATCACGCCACCAATGAGGGTGGATATATTTCATGGGCTGACTTTGCCACGGAGATCTTTCGCCAGGCGGGAAAATCTACCAAGGTGACACCGGTTACCACTGCGGAATACGGCGTGTCCAAGGCGAAACGTCCTTTTAACAGCCGTTTGGATAAGAGCAAGCTGGTGGAGAACGGCTTTGAACCGCTTCCCACTTGGCAGGATGCTTTAGCGAGATATTTGAAACTTTTGGAGAGTGAAAATGGGACAAATTAAGGTTACAAGATTGGATATTGAAGGGCTTTGCATCATCGAGCCTGCGGTTCACGGTGACGAGCGAGGCTATTTTATGGAAACCTATAACCAAAACGATATGCACGAGGCTGGTTTGGATATGGTATTCGTGCAGGACAATCAGTCCATGTCCAAGAAGGGTGTTCTGCGTGGATTGCATTTCCAGAAGCAGTTTCCCCAAGGGAAGCTGGTTCGGGTGATCTCAGGCGCTGTGTTTGACGTGGCGGTTGATTTGAGAAAAAATTCCAAGACCTTTGGAAAATGGTACGGAGTGGAATTGACTGCGGAAAACAAAAAGCAGTTCTATATTCCCGAAGGCTTTGCCCATGGGTTCCTGGTGCGCTCCGAAACGGCAGAGTTCTGCTATAAGGTGACCGATTTCTATCACCCGGGTGACGAGGGCGGTATCATGTGGAACGATCCCGAGATCGGGATAGATTGGGGCGACGTCAGCGACGTGATCCTAAGCGAGAAGGATCAACATCATCCGAAGCTCAGCGAATGTCAGTTTGATTTTTGATTGGAGGAGAATGAATTATGAGTAAAACAGTTCTTGTTACGGGCGGTGCGGGCTTTATCGGCTCCAATTTTGTTTATCATATGCTGAAGGCGCATCCCGATTACCGTATTCTTTGCGTGGACTGCCTGACCTACGCGGGAAATCTTTCTACGCTGGAAGAAGCGCTGAAGAATCCCAATTTTAAGTTTTATAAGACCAACATCTGCGACAGAGAGGGGATCTATAAGATCTTTGAAGACGAGAAGCCCGATATCGTGGTGAACTTTGCGGCAGAGAGTCACGTGGATCGCTCCATTGAGAATCCCGAGGTGTTCCTGCAAACCAATATTCTGGGAACCCAGGTGATGATGGACGCTTGCCGTAAGTATGGCATTGAGCGTTACCATCAGGTGTCCACCGACGAGGTGTACGGAGATCTTCCTCTGGACAGACCTGATCTGTTCTTCACCGAGGAAACTCCAAGTCGGAGGCCAAGCGGTCTTAGGGA
>JAZSMC010000049.1:0-21691 GCA_045535705.1 Eubacteriales bacterium | reverse complement strand
CTGGTCAGTGAGGTGCAGTTCAGAAAACTCCCCTGACCGATCTTAGCCACGTTCTGGGGAATGGCAACATGCTTCAAGGATTTACATCCGCAGAAAGCGTAGTTTCCGATTGCGGTCACCGAATCCGAAACCACCACGTCTTCCAACGACTCGCATCCGCAAAACAGATAGTTGGCAAAGAACCTTAACCGTCGGGGCGCGCTGAATACCCGAAGCGAACGGCACTCCGAAAACGCACCTCTCCCAAGATAACTCACTTGATCCGACAGTCGAACATCTTCCAGAGCGGTACACTGTCCAAAAGCATAGCTCTCAACCGTGGTCACGCTTGCGGGGATCTCCACTGATTTTAAAGAAACGCACTGGAAGAACACGCCTTCGTGTATGGTTTGAAGCGTATCGGAAAGCATCAGCTCCTCTAAAGCAGCGCAGCCTGCCAAGGCATACGCCCCCAAATGAGTGACGCCGTTGGATAAGACCGCTTTTTTCAACGCGGTACATTCGCGGAACGCCGACGCGCCAACCGTTCTCACCGCGCGCGGTAGGATCAAAGACACCAGACTTTTGCATCCCCGAAACGCGCAATCTCCGATCTCTCGAAGCCCCGCAGGCAACGTAACCTGCTTCAAATGGGTACAGTCACGGAACGCGTCCCGTCGGATCACGGTGACGTTTTTTCCGACTACCACCTCAGTCAATCGCTTACATCCACGAAACGCTCCCGAGGCTACCGCCGTGATCTGGTCGGGGATCACGAATTCCGTCGCCTCGCCGTAGTAGTGAAGCAATTCCCCGTTTCGGATCTCACAGGAAGGCGGCACAGCCGCCTTCCTGCTTTCAACGTTCTTGGACTTTCTTTCAATCTTCTTGTTCATGATTTATTCTCTCACATTCGATCCCCGATCAACGGGATTCATTGGACGTTTAGTCCTGCTCCTCGGGAGCATCCTTCTTTTGCGCGGCGGCAACCGCTTTTCCGCCTGCGATCCCCGCGATCATTGCGCCAAGGTCGATGCCGGTGGCTTCCTTCAAGCCGTCCATCACCTGGCTGGTGCTGTTCATGACGTCCTTCACCATTCTGGTGGAATTGCCGTCACCGTACATCACGATCTTATCGGTCTGCGCCAGAGGAGCAGCCGCATGACGCACCACTTCAGGCAGCGCGGAAAGATACATCTCCAGCACCGAGGCTTCGCCCATTTTCTTTTGGGCTTCCGCCTTCTTCTCGATGGCTTCCGCTTCGGCAAGTCCCTTGGCTCTGATACCCTCGGCTTCCTGTTCCATGGAATAACGCAGCGCTTCGGCTTCCGCCTTCTTTGCCTCGGCTTCCTGCACCGCGCGGTAGCGGTCTGCCTCGGCTTCCTTCTGCTTCTTCACCAGCTCGGCGGCAGCTTCCTGCTCTGCCTTGTACTTCATGGCGTCCGCTTGCTTGCGGATCTCCGCATCCAACTGTCTTTCGCGGAGTGCGATCTCCTTTTCCGCCAGCTCGGCTTCCTTTTCGCGGCGCGCAATATCCGCGTTCACCTTGGTGACCTCGATGGTCTTTCTCTGGGACTCCTGTTGGATGGAGTACGCCGCGTCTGCTTCCGCGCGCTTGGATTCGGAACGAACCATCATATCTGCCTGCTGTACTGCCAGCTCGGCGTTTTGCTCGGCGATCTTTTTCTCCGCTTCCACACGCACGGCGTTGGCTTCCTGCTGGGCGTTGGCGGTTGCAATCGAAATATCCCTTTGCGCGTTCGCCTTTGCGATCTGGGCATTCTTACGGATCTGCTCCACGTTGTCGATACCCATATTCTCAATGGTTCCCGCCGCATCCTTGAAGTTCTGGATGTTGAAGTTTACCACCTCAATCCCCAGCTTTTCCATATCGGGAACCACGTTTTCGGTGATCTTTTTAGCAACGCCCTGGCGATCCTGCACCATTTCCTTGAGCCCTACCGAACCCACGATCTCACGCATATTACCTTCCATCACCTGCGTTACCAGAGCGATCAGTTCCTCGCGACGCAGATTCAGTAGGGTTTCGGACGCCCGTTCGATCAGATCCCGATCCGACGAGATCTTTACGTTGGCAACGCCATCCACCGTTACGTTGATAAACTCGTTGGTGGGAACGGCCTCGCTGGTCTTCACGTCCACCTGCATCACGCGCAGGGACAAACGGTCCACGCGGGTGAAGAAAGGCATTCTCCAGCCTGCCCGACCGATGAGGATCCGCTTTCTTTTAGGTCCCGAAATGATGTAAGCGGTATCCGGTGGTGCCTTCATGTACCCCGAGAAGAACAAGATCACGAACAAGGCTACAGCGATGATAATTGGAATGATCATAACAGTACTCTCCTTTTTGTTGTTTGTAAATTCATTATAGCATATTTATTCAAGGATGTCAAGAAAAAACACTCCGCCCTGCGATCGTACGCGGGTTTATTCTTCCACGCCCATATGCTCCATCAGTTTTTTGTTGAACTCCACCGCCGCATTATATCCCATACGCTTCTGACGATTGTTCATGGCGGCGATCTCCAGCACGATGGCAAGGTTTCGCCCGGGGCGCACGGGAATGGTAATGGACGGCACCCGAATTCCCAAAATATCCAGAGTTTCTTCTTCCATACCCAAACGGTCGTACATCTTCCCTTCCACCCAGTTTTCCAACTGGATCACCATATCGATGCGCTCGGTGTCCTTCACGGCTCCAACGCCAAACAATCGGCGAACGTCCACCAATCCGATGCCGCGAAGCTCCATATAGTGGCGGATCATCTCGGGCGCGGATCCCACCAAGGTCTTCTCCGACACCTTTTTGATCTCCACGGCGTCGTCCGCGATCAAACGGTGTCCACGCTTCACCAGCTCAATAGCGGTTTCGCTCTTACCGATCCCGCTATCTCCCAGCAACAGCATACCCTCGCCGTACACCTCTACCAATCCGCCGTGTCTGGTGATACGGGGTGCCAGGTGCTGGTTCAAGGATGCGATCAAACTGGACATGATATGGCTGGTCTTGGCATCGGTACGCATAATTGGCACGCCAACCTTTTGCGCGCGCTCAACCAAAGCGTCATCCGCTTCCAGCCCCGACGTATACAAGATCGCCACGGGCTTGGCGTCTACCAGATCTTGCAATTTGACGCGCTTGGTGCTTGGCTCCACCGATTCCAGATATTTTTTTTCCGCCTTGCCGATCAACTGGATCCGCTCGGCTTCAAACACCTCCAAAAAGCCTGCCAAAGCCAATCCCGGACGATTGATCTCCGGGGTTTCCACCATAATGGTCTTGTAATTTTGCGGCTGTACGATCCACTCAAAGTGAAACTCCTCCGCAATTTTATAAAGCTCGATCTGATACGTTTCCTTCATTTTCAAATCTCCTTTGGGTTAGAATCCGTCTATATTGTAACATAAAAAGCCAAGAAAAGGAATAGCTTTTCAAAAAAAACGTATATTTTCGCCGTTATTCACAAATACGACATATGTATCTTGTATAATAAAATGGAATACACGGAATCGGGAAGGAGATCTCAATGAACCGTTGGAAAAAAATCACCGCGTGGAGCCTGGCACTGATTTTGCTGACGCTTTCGTTCTGCGCTTGCGGAGTACGGAGCAAAAAAGCCGTTGGCGTTTGCGGAGAGTACGAAATTCTATACGAAGAGCTGCGCTATGAAGCGTTGACCTATATGGAAAAGCATCCCGATTGCACCGAGGAAGAACTGCGGGAAGCCGTGGAACGGGCAATTCGGGAGCGATACGCCGTTGCAGAGCTGTGCAAGCAGTATACACCCTCCGCTACCATGGACAGTCCCGAATTGAAAGAATTGGCAAAGTCCGAGCAAGAAAAGGCAGTCAGCGATATGGGCAGCAAGAAAAAATTGAAGGCGGCTCTGGAAGAAATCTACCTCTCCGAGAACTTCTTGCAAAAGCAATTGATCCTGACCCAGATGCAGATCGATCTGGAAACCGCGCTGTTTGCCGACACGGAATTAAAAAACAAAGACACCCTGCTGGCTTGGCTGAAAAACGGAAACTGCGTGCGAATTCGCAAGCTGATCTTTACGGATGCCGAATCGGCAACCGCCGCCCGTGAGGAATTGTTGCAGGGTACGAAATTGGAGGACCTTTTGCAAAATGAACGATTCTCCAACGCAACCGCTTATCAGCCGGACTATTATTTCCGAGATCTAAACCAAACCGACGAGGAAAAAGCCGCTTTGGCATTGACAACGTCAGGGGACGTGAGCGCAGTGTTGGAATCCAACGGGAGCTACGTCCTACTTCTGCGGGTAGTGGACGATTTTGAAAATCTGACCAATTATCAGGCAGAAACCGCCCTGGAGCGTTACCGAGAGAACCGTCTTGCCCCCCTCATCCAAGAAGCCGCAGACGGGCTTTCTCTCACTTGGAACGATTTTGGAGCCAAATTGACCTTTCAGGAGATCAAATAATCCCAACCATTCAACGAAAGGAGCGTTATTATGGCGCGTTTGAATCGGCGTTTACATCATAGAGGGCGTATCCGAAAGCTCCATCCCCTTGCCATCGTTGGGATCTGCCTGGGAGGAGCCATCCTCATAGCGCTTCTCATCGGCAATCTGCTCAATCTGTGGCTGGACGACGAAACCATGGACGGATTAACGGGAGAACCCTTGCAATCCGAGGAACCCTCGGCGGGAGATCTGCCCCAGCGCACCACACAAACCGTCCGTGCCTATCCGTTTGCCCTCGGAGATTCCGTGGAACAGTTGATCCCCGATGACGGTCAGCCCCCCGAAGCGGTTTCGGTATCCATCAATACCCCAGACGGTACGATGCTCTACCGCTCACCCGTAGCCGAATATCTATGCTCAAAATCTGACTCGGATGCAGATCTGAGGTCCGATATGCAGGAGCTCACCTTCGCCGTTCCCTACGTTTGCGGTGTGTTTTATCCTCAAAAGCTCAATACCGACGACACAGATCTGCTCTATGCTGCCGCCGCTTCGGATGCGGCACTGCTCCGGGAATTCGTTCATGCGGGCGGCAGTGAGATTCTGATCGTCGGAGCCGCCTTCGACGAGGAATCACTCCCCTATCTGGCAGATTATCTCAAACAACTGAAAGCCCTTCTGGGCGCCACTCCCGTGGGGCTGGCAGTCCCGCCGGAAGCAGCGGCAGGAGAGGACGGCTGGCAGCTTTTGCCGTCCGTTCGTCCCTTGTCGGATTTTCTTGCCATTGATCTGCAAGACCTGCCCGATTCGGAAATGGAGAGCGGTCTGCAAATCGCCAACTACTACGCGGATCAGTATGAAATGCGGCTGATCGTATCCGCGAACCAATCCCGTTGGATCTCCGCCGTTGAGGAAGTTTTCTCCGATTATCAGATCGTCACCGCGACTCAACAAGCGCAGGGCTGATCGAAGCCCTTGTAGCCTAACCCGATCGGAAGCCGTCACCGCTGAACGCATTCGCAACATTTTATTTTTCGTTTGTGATAAAAAACGAAAAAATCAAAACGGTTGACACCAAACGCAAAATGTGGTAAATCCAATTATAGAAAAGCGTTTAAAAAGGAGCCCTTTCATGAAATTCAACCTTGTGGAAACAGCCAGAGAACATATTATCGTGGTAGCTCACAGAGGGGTGTCGGGCGGCAACATTCCCTGCAACACCGCCACCGCCTACGAAACTGCGTTGCGCCAAGGCGCGGACATGTTGGAAGTGGATCTGAACAAGACCGCCGACGGCATTTTGGTGATCTTTCATCCCAAAATGGAAAAAGCCCACCTGGGCGTGGATTGCAGTATCCCTCAAATGACCTACGGGGAAGTAAAAAAGCTGCGCTACGTCAACTACGACAGAACCCCCACTCAATTTGGAGTCCTCACCTTTGACGAGGTTTTGGAGCGCTTCAAAGGTCGTTGCTACATCAACGTGGATAAATTCTGGAATCATCCCGAAGACATTTACAAAGCCATTAAGCGTCACGGTATGATGGATCAGATCGTGGTGAAAAGCGCCCCTTCCGATAAGGTGCTTGAGGTGCTGGAAGAAATCGCTCCCGAGCTTCCCTATCTCCCCATCGTGAAAAACGATTTCACCATCCACAAGGAATTGATGAACCGAAATATCAACTACGTGGGCGCGGAAATGGTGTTTACCTCCGAGGAGGCTCAAGCCATCAGTCCCGAACTCATGGAGCAGATGCACCGGGACGGAAAGCTGGTGTGGTCAAACTCTATTATCTACAACTACAAGGATCAGCTCTCCGCAGGACACTCCGACGATACCGCCCTCTCCGAAAGCCCCGAAAAGGGATGGGGTTGGCTTGCCGACAGCGGCTTCCATTTTATTCAGACCGATTGGCCCCAAATGGTGGTTGACTATCTGAAAGCCAACGGAAAATATTACCGTTGATCCAAAACGGTTTCAAACGAAAAGAAAATGACCCTTGACTGCGCTTGCCACTCGCAATCAAGGGTCATTTCCCTTCACTCTTGATATCTAACATCATTTCGTATTCCTCTCTTTCTATTGTCTACCCCTGCCGACGGATCTCACGCTATCAATGCAACACCTTCAAAACCCGTTTACAATGCTATTTTTTCCGTCACTGACCTTGGGGCGATCTTTTGGAACATCTTCATCAAGAGAATCTCACTCCGCCGAACATTACTCCGCACATTCTCACTCGGAGATTTTGTTTCACGCCTTACCGTCTGCTTATATACATTCATCATCCACAACACCGCAACACCGTTTTTATCCTCTCGCTCTACCTGCTCGGCGTTCACTCCCGTGGATCCTTTTGAAGATCTCCGAAGCTTACTTTCCCATTGGACCGTACCTCCTTATCCTTTTGCACCTTTATTATAGCATACTTTTTTGAGAATTGCAATTGGTAAATTGTTAGAAATATACAATTATTTTTTGTTGAAAACAGAGATTGTTGACGATTTTACCGTTTTTCTCTTTACAAATCAACAAAAATGTGATAGAATAAAAGAGTGGCGTGCCGAAGCATTTCTCGGCACGCCATCTAATTTTAACCCAAAGACTACAGTTTGTAATAATGATAAAACTCCTCTGCCACTTTTCTTTTGACACCGTAGGCGCAAAAGAAAAGTTAACAAAAGAAAACGCCGTGGAGAAAAATTTTGCCCGTTGCGACGGGCGAGGAGGGCTACGCGCCCCCCACCGCGCAAACTTTTGAAAAAGTTTGATCAAAACTTTAAAAAATTGATGGTGCTAATTCGCTTGTCAACAAAGCAATGGCGTGCCGAGAAATCCCTCGGCACGCCATATTTTTATTCTAAATCCAGTTCGGGCGGCACGTCCAGTTCATCCGACACATACTTTCCGTTCTTCTTCCGCTGACGCACACATTCGGTCAGCAGATATTCGATCTGCCCGTTCACCGAACGAAAATCATCCTCTGCCCACGCCGCGATGGCATCGTACAGCTTCGGTGACAAACGAAGCGGAACCTGCTTTTTCTGCGTATCGTTCATATCAATACAGCGAGCCCGAGTTCACAACGGGCTGAGCGTCCTTGTTTCCGCACAGTACCACCAGCAGGTTGGATACCATTGCAGCCTTGCGCTCCTCGTCCAGCTCCACAGTCTTGTTTTCGCTCAATCTCTCCAACGCCATTTCCACCATGCCGACTGCGCCTTCCACGATCATCTTTCTCGCGTCGATGATGGCGGACGCCTGCTGTCTTTGCAGCATCACAGCCGCGATCTCGGTGGCATATGCCAAATACGTGATACGGGCTTCCAAAATTTCAATGCCTGCTTCTTCCACTCGGCTCTGGATCTCGTCGCGGATCCGTCCCGCCACGATCTCGCTGGAGCCTCTCAAGCTACCGTCATCAGCCAAGCCGTCCCCCGTGGTGTCCACGTTGGGAGCTACGTCGTAGGGATAGATCCTCACGATGTTCCGAAGCGCGGTGTCGCACTGCAAGGAAAGATATTCCTTATAGTTATCCACGTTGAACACCGCCTTTGCGGTATCCGTGATGCGCCAAGTCACGGCAATTCCGATCTCTACGGGATTGCCCAGACAGTCGTTGATCTTCTGACGGTTGTTGTTCAGAGTCATGATCTTGAGGGACAGCTTCTTGTTGGCGATCTCAACCGACGCCGTGGAAGGGGCACCGTTCACCATCGTGGGGATCTTTTTCACGTCACCGCTCTGATTCAGCTCGGTGCGCGCCGCAGGGTTCACTGCGGTACAAAAGGGGTTTACGAAGTAAAATCCGTCCCCTTTCAGGGTTCCGATATATTTGCCGAACAGCGTCAACACCAGCGCTTCCTGGGGCTTGAGGATCTTCAACCCCAAGAACAGCACCCAGCCTATCAGCAGATACACCAAGCTGACCGCAAACAGCACCGGGGATCTCCCCGCATCCATCATCATACCGCCGATCACGGTTCCCGCAATGGACGCTCCGTAAAGAAACACCAGCGCCAACAGCGCCATCATTCCGTTCTTCTTGCCTTTTAATTCGATCTCTTTCATTTTTACAATACCTCCTCTTGGTTTGTATTAACATGATATCATTTTAATATCATTTTGTCAATAGTTTTCCATTATTGTTTACAGTTTATTAAAAAACTCCCGACAGGCGTTTCCGTCCGTCGGGAGTTCTTCAATCAAACCAATTCGCCAACGTAGTATTTTTTCTTGCCGCGGCGGACTACCAGGTACTTTCCTGCCAGGCAAGCGTCTGCGTTGATCTCCATATTAGCGTCCTTCACAGCCTCGCCGTTAACGGTCAACGCGCCGTTGGAAATAAACTCTCTGGCCTCGCGCTTGGACGAGCACACGCCAGCCTGAGTGAGGACGTCTGCCAACGCACCACCCTTGGTTTCAAAGTGAGGGACGTTTTTCAGACCGATCAGCAGATCGCGAGTGGGGATCTCTTTAATGTTCCCCGCAAACAATTGCTCGCTGATGCGAACGGCTTCATCAAACGCGCCCTCGCCGTGGAGATCGTTGAGGATCTCACGGGCAAGCACCTTTTGCGCGTATCTCTTTTCGGGCGCGGCGTTATGCTCTGCTTCCACAGCCTCGATCTCCTCTTTGGAGAGGAAGGTCAGACGCTTGAGGTATTCGATCACCATGCTATCCTCAGAGTTCAAGAGGAACTGGTAAAGCTCGTAGGAGCTGGTCTTGTTCTTATCCAACCATACGGCGTTACCCTCACTCTTTCCGAACTTGTTGCCGTGGGAGTCGGTCACAAGAGGCATGGTCAGCGCGTACACCTCGTCGCCCGTGGTCTTGCGGATCAATTCGATTCCCGTGGTGATATTTCCCCATTGGTCGGAGCCTGCCACCTGCAGATCAACGCCTCTGTTTTCGTGCAAATACTTAAAATCCAAGCCTTGGATCAGCATATAAGAGAACTCCGCGTAGGAGATCCCGCTCTCCATCTGGCGGCGGATCAGATCCTTGCTTAACATATAACCTACGTTGATATATTTACCGTAGTCGCGGAAGAAATCAATGATATTGAGGTCTTTCACCCAGTCGTAGTTGTTCACCACCTCGTAGGGGAAGATCTTTTGGAGCTGCTCTTTCAAGCAGCCATAGTTGTGCATGACCTCGTTTCTGTCGGACAGTTTTCTCTCCACGGTTCCGCGAGGATCCCCGATGAGAGCCGTCGCCATACCCACCAAAAGCAGGGGGGTGTGACCTGCGGCAGCAAGCCGACGGGTGATGAGGAAGGACGAATAATGTCCGAGGTGCAGACTGTCGGCAGTGGGGTCGGTGCCAATATAAAAGGTCATTCCTCCCGCGTTCAATTTGTCGATCAAGTCCGGGCTGGAAATATCCTGGATCAGCCCTCTCCATTTCAAATCTTCATAGAGTGTCATTTGAAGGAATTCCTTTCTTTTAAACATTTTTTACGAATATCTCATATTATACCACGAAAACGGCAGTTCGTCAAGGACAAAGAGAAACTTTTCCTTTCATTTAACCATGTTTTTTGCAGAAAATCAAATTTTTAGAAAAATTTCTATTGACAAGGACGCCAACCTATGATAAAATAGTAAGGCACGGGGCATTAGCGCAGCTGGGAGCGCACAACACTGGCAGTGTTGGGGTCAGGGGTTCAAATCCCCTATGCTCCACCAGAAAAAAGCACGCGAAAGCGTCCTTTTTTCAATGAAATCCGCCGTTGGCGGATGAAATCCATCTGCGGTGGGTGAAATCGCTTCGCGATGAAATCTGTCTTACCGCAGGAGAAGGCAGGCGGATTTTATTTCATCTGAAGCCGCAGGCTGAAGATTTCACCCGAACGAAGTGAGGATTTCACCGTGCAACGCACGATTTCATTATCACGGCGGGGCGTATTCCGCCGAGCGAAGCGAGGTATATCACTTAACTATCCTAATATGAAGCAAAAAACATCGGAACGATTCTTGCATGATTGCAGAGAACGGTCCGGATTTCTTTTTTTTCAAAAAGTCTTGACATTTGGCAGAACCTGTGATACAATGAAAAGGCTACACAAACTGAATATTAGAATTAGCGGTATTTTTTCTTAATGGGAATATTATACCCTTTTTTGGCATAATTATTTTTTGGAATTTGGCAAAAAAGCAAACTCCACTAAAATAGTTATGCTCAAGGTGAATACCCTGATTCTATTTAGTTTGTGTAGCGACAATCGGAGTTTGCGTTTTGCAGAGCGTTAACTTCGGTTGACGCTCTTTTTTATTATTTTTTATCTTTTGGAGGAAAAGAAAATGAAAAAACTGTTATCACTTCTGCTCGCCGTGCTTCTCACTTTAGCCCTTGTTGCTTGTGGCAACACGTCAAATCCTCAAAGCAACAGTTATGTACCGCCAGAGGGAGTAATTTACAACACCGATTATAACACAAATGAAAACACAAACCCAAGCAGCGAAAATGCTACTACAAATGGCAACTTTGGCATTTATGGCGCACGAAATTTTTCTGATGGCGTTGCAATCATAGTAATCCGCAAAGTAATTGAGAAGAGCAATGGTGAATTGGATTATTCGGGTTATAATGAAGTTTTAATCGATATATCAGGTAACATTCTATTCAGCATATCCGATTTAAAACTAGATTACAACAATTTTGTCTATAACGATGAAGATATTTTCTCTCAATACCAGAATGGCATAGCAGTTTACCAGCAACCAAAATATGCTGCAATTAGGGGTGATTACATAGTAAAAGCAATCTATGATAAAAAAGGAAATGTGGTAATTTCCGCAGAAAAAAATGATTACGACAATGTTCTTGCATATTCGGGAGATCATAAATACTTTATTGTTGATAAAACCGAGGAATCCTTTAACGGGGATTCATATATGGTCGGAATCATCGACAACAACGGTAATTACATTGAGCAAATGTCAAGCAATAACGCGCTTGCACAAATGGGACAAAAAGCGAAAGAACAAAATTTAACGTTTAATGTTACATATGTACAGGATGATATCTTTTATGTTAGTCTAGAACACAATTGGACCGGCATTGTCGAACAATGTTACTACCATGTAAACAGCAAAAAAACAACCAATAACTATAACCATGTAGAACATGATCCATATGGTTACCTGTATCAATATGATGAATCAGGCAACCGCACTCAACTATTTGCAGACAAGACAATTGTACGAGCTTTTTACAATGCAGTCTTGATAACAGCTACATATTACAATGAATATAAACTCATTGATTACAATGGAAATCTTTTGATGGATCTTTCAAATTACAAATTAAAAAAGCAACAATACGAAAACAGCAGTGAAGCAGGATTCTATTATCAAAACGGTTACCTTTTAACCCAAATAGAAAATTCCACGGGTGGATTATATTGTTGTATGTTTGATGCAGAGGGTAATTTGGTTTTTGAACCGATTCGTATGCAAGAAGATGATCACTTTTACCCTTTAAACCCAAACGGATTTATATATAAAACAGTGCGTGAAGACGGAACGAAAGTTTATCACCTGTACAAATATGATGGAACAATCAAAGAATTAAAATATGTTCCTACAGACATATATGGAAGCTATGCCCCAGACATACATGATGAGGGAAGCTATTCCTTTGTAGACGGTCTTGAAGTAATCCATGACATTGAGAAAGACGAATCTTTCTTTATTAACGACCAAGAAGAAATTGTTATTTCAGGCAAAACAATAAAAGGTTCTTTGGACTAATTGATTTTGTTAATCCCTCATCCCATAGAGGCAAGAGAGTAAGCCGAGGTCGCCCTCGGGCGTTCAATGCCCCCTGCTACCTTGTTTCATCTAAACTTTTACACTCGAAAGATAAGAACCTAAAAGCCTTCTCCCACTGGGGAAGGCTTACAACATGTCAACTTTTAAACGAAACAAGGCACTACAGTATTTTCATCTTTGTATTGAAGAATGGTATAAAACTGTTTTTTTGCAACATTACAACCCCACCAATTTTTAGGGAGCCGCAACCGCGACTCCCTATTTTTATAGAATTTTATAAATCCGCACTTCCCTATTACTTCAACAGCTCTTCCAACTGTGTCAACGCCTTGTCGAACTCTTGCAACGCGGCGGTGACGGTGTCGGGCTTGGTCAGATCCACGCCTGCGATCTTCAATTCTTCCAACGGGTAGTCCGAGCCGCCCGTGGAGAGGAAGCGCAGGTAATCGTCCTTTCCGTTGTGATTCAGGATACGGTCCGCGATGGAAACCGCCGAGCAGAAGCCCGTGGCGTACTGATAAACATAGAACGCGTTGTAGAAATGAGGAATTCTCGCCCATTCGATGTCTTGAAGCTCATCCACAACCGCGCCGTTGTAGTAAAGCTCGTTCAATTCGCGGTAGATGCCGTTCAGCACTTCGGCGGTAAGAGGAGTGCCGTTCATTTCCAGATCGTGTGCGCGACGCTCAAACTCCGCAAACAAGGTCTGACGGAACACGGTGGTGCGGAAGCCTTCCAGAAAATGGTTGAGGATATACGCCCGTTTTTGGGGATCGGTTTCCACCGACAGCAGATACTTGGACAAAAGCACCTCGTTCACCGTGGACGCCACCTCTGCCACCATGATGCGATAATCATGGTTCGGATAGTCTTGGGTGGTGTCCGACAGATAGGAGTGCATGGCGTGTCCCAGCTCATGCGCCAGCGTAAACGCGTCGTCCAAGGTGTCGGTATAGTTCAGCAGCACGTAGGGATGCACGCCGTAAACACCGCAGGAATACGCTCCCGTGGTCTTGCCCTTGTTTTCGTAAACGTCGATCCAACGCTCGGAGAAAGCGCGATCAAGCAGCTTGGCGTATTCCTCGCCGAGGGGCGCGCAAGCGCGGCGCACCAGCTCCTGTCCCTGTTCGTAGGGGATCTCCATCTCCACGCTCTGCACCATGGGGCAATAGAGGTCGTACATATGCAATTCGTCCAGCCCCAACACGCGGCGGCGCAGCTCCAGATAGCGGCGCATGGTTGGAAGTCCGCCGTGAACCGACTTGATCAGCTCATCATACACGCTGATGGGCGCGTTGTTTCCAAACAGCGCGCGTTGGCAGGCAGAATCGTAACCGCGTACACGGGTATAGAAATTATCGGCTTTCACGTTCCCCGCGTACATAGCGGCAATGGTGTTGATATACTTTTTGTATTCGCCGAAATACGCCTCAAAGCTCTCTTTTCGCACCCGTCCGTCACGGCTTTCGCGGAACACGCCAAAGGTACCGTGTGTCAGCGCAACGGGATTCCCGTCCTCGCCCGTGATCTCGGGGAACGTCATGTCCACTTCGGACAGCATATCAAAGGTTTCCGAGTTAGAGCCCGTCACCTGCATCAGCATCGCCAGCATCTGCTCGGTTTTTCCGTCCAACGTGTGTTCGCGCATACGGTCCGTATCTTCCAGCATATGGCGATAGGGTTCCAAGCAAGGATCCTGCATCATTTCCGCCAGCTTCTCCGCGGGGATCGCCAAAATTTCGGGCTCCGCAAAGGCGCAAAGGGTGGAAAGCTTCACGATGAGGTTCATCGCTCTGCCCGACAGCGTTTGATACGTGGGATCCCCGTTATCCACGTTCTTGCGAAGCATGGCGTAAAGGTAGATCAGCTCCACTTTCCGCTCGGCATCTTTCATCAGATCCAGTGCGTTTTTCATGCTTTCCGCAGAATTCCCCAGCGTTCCGACCAACGGCGGGATCTTTTCCAGTTCCCTCTCCGCCTCTGCGTAGGCTTGCTCCCACACCTCG
Organism: Eubacteriales bacterium; assembly: GCA_045535705.1. Lineage (GTDB taxonomy): Bacteria > Bacillota > Clostridia > Oscillospirales > CAG-272 > UMGS1865. The sequence continues at coordinate 7,476 of JAZSMC010000049.1, read as the reverse complement.
TCGCTTTCAAATATATCCTTAAAATTCCAAGTGAAGCGCTCCTGCGCCTCGTTTCGGTTTTGCAATGCCATTTTGTCAACCGCCTTTCTTTTGATATCTTAAGTTTACCATAAAACTTCCTTAAAGTAAATAGAAAAACCAAAATTTGTCATATTCCACATAAAATTTCACCGTCTTTCTTCGACAAAATGCGGTAACTTTCCGTCTGCTCCGTCATACGCTGTTAATGCCACGCGTCACGCGGAAAAAACTTCCACCGAAAAAGTCCCTTTTCCGTGTTTAAGACGCTCCAAAAAGCGGTAACAATAGGAGCAGAACCAAGTAGAATTGAAAGGAAAGGAAGACCGATTATGAATCCGATCGTCAGACGGGGAGATATATATTACGCCGATCTCAGCCCTGTGGTTGGCTCCGAGCAAGGCGGACTGCGTCCCGTTCTCATCATCCAAAACGACATTGGAAACAAATACAGCCCCACCGTCATTGCCGCCGCCATTACTTCTCGCATGAGCAAGACTCACCTGCCCACACACATCGACATCTACGCGGAAAAAGTGGGGCTTGCCAAAGATTCCGTGATCCTGCTGGAGCAGATCCGCACCATTGACAAACGGCGGCTCAAAGAAAAAATGGGGCACCTTGACACGGTGATGATGGATCGCGTCAACACCGCCATCGCCATCAGCTTCGGACTTGGGGACGCCGCTCAAGACGCCGCCGCCCGCGCCGAAATGCAAGAAAATCATCTCCGTTTCACCGCCTCTCTCGGAGAGAAAGAGCAGACAAGTTTCTCGTGAGAGAAAGAAGACCTTGGGAAGGGGGAACTTCTTGCAAGAAGTTCCCCCTTCCCAAACCCATCCCCCTCAAGAACTTTCCCACCACGCTCCGTCCATTGAAAAGCAGATTTTGAAGTCTGCATTGGACCGAGCGCGGTGGGAAAGTCTTTTTTGGATGGGTGTTTTGAAATTGAATTTAAAAAAATTTTGAAAGGGTTAGCCCTTACCGTCCAGTGCAAATGGAATTATGGTTTCGCCTGTGGTTTTATCTATCCATATCTCATCAAAAGTAGAATAGTGATCGATAACATATCTTTGAATGACCATAACGTAAACCGAATCCGGAGCCCAACGATTGACTGCGTGCTTAACAAGGTATCCGTTTTCTTCTATGTCAAACTCCTTCCAATAATCCTCTGCGATAGCGATTGCCTCCATATGGGAAGTTTTATTTTGCCAAGGTATGACTAAAGGAGAGAACTTAATGCGCGATTTAGGATTTTCCTCTAAATATTTTTGGAGTTCCACAAGACTCACCGCTCTGCTACCGATATAGTACTTAGCATCCGGCTCTCCGTCGTTGACGATACGCCAGAGGTCTCTATATTTTACATTTATTCCCTCAAAATAAAGCTGTGTCTCTCCGTATTCAAAATCGCTTCCATTGTGATTCCATGAGTGTGAGCCGTCCGTTTGGAGATAATACAAATTTCTGAAGATGAATGAATAAAGGTAAACCGTGCCCGCATAATAGCGAAGTATTAAGGTATCGCCGCAGTCTATAACAAGCTCACATACGCCGTTCTTGTCCATATCCGTATATGCATATCTCATACTCGCCTCGCTTTGAAGAGGTATCATACTGTAAGGAGATCTAACATCCTTAAGATAGAAGCACGACTCGCAAAGCACGTCATACACCTGCTCGTTGCCGTTTAAGACTTGCTCATACTCAAAGATCGCCTTGTCTGCCTTTGTAAAGGCATTTTGATCAAACGTGCTTGTTCGAACAGGCAAAGTGACAGACTCGTCTTCATTAGAACTTTGGTTTAAATAAACCAGCTCAAGCGCCATTTCACGTTCCGTAAATTCCGCTTTCGATATCGGCATGACCTCGCGGGGAGAGAAATCCAACAAAAATGTTTTGAAAAATTCGTTCTTGTCAAATATATCTCTTACCACAAGAGTACCCTTGGTTGCGTTATCATCTTGCGGCGCATCAACGTAAGCAAGGAGATTCCCCGAAGCCGCAACCACACAAAGGAATTCCTCGGAGAAGCGATCGTTCTGTATGTCATAGTATTTGCTCATCGACGTACCTGTTCCCATTCCAACTCGTATCTCAATTTCCGATTGGTCAATCATCGAGATACTAAGCGGCTTATCGGTGACCTCAACGAGCACCTCGTTACCCCAAAGGTCATAGATATGGTATTCGCTTTCGTTGGGGCTTATTTGAACTATTTTATAATACTCGGGTGTGCTCAACGGTTTCTCGGGATCTGTGTCATCGGAAGCGCCGTTCTCCTCATTGTTATTGTCGTTATTGTTATTATTGGAATTACCATTATCGTTTGCACCGTTTTCCGTGCTACTATCCGTATCGGGCAATTTACTGCCGTCGTTTTGTCCCTTGCAGGAAATCAGCGACAGTGCCATAATCAAGCACAGTAAAGCGGCAACAAATTTTTTCATCAGTTTAACCTCCAGAAATAGAATTGCAAGACCAGTATAGCATATCCAAAAAGGCTTGTCAAGGGGCTTTTCAAAAGTGGAGTGAAAACCCTAAAAATGATGATTTTTCGGACAAAAAAGGTGGCTCGGTGGGGGGAGAAAAATAGTATGTCGGGGTTGAACGCTCCGCAATCAAAGATTGCTCGCTCAAGATGACTTGCCGGGGAAAAGATACTTATATCGGGAGAGAATTTAGGGTGGTTCCTAAATTCTTGCGACAGTACCTTCCCGTCTGTAAACCGGACTTTCCCATACAGAGTGATGTAGCGCCCAGAGAAGCGTTCGGGACGGGGGCAAAATCTTTCAACGAAAAAGCTACCCTCGGTAGGTCGTGCTGTGTTTGCAGTTCCTGCCGAGGGTAGCCTATTATATTCTTCGTTGAAAGTTTTGAGGATCCTTAAGGGACTTTTTCAAAAGTCCCTTAAGCGGAGCGCGAGGTGGAACCTCGCGACCTTCGGGTGCGGACAGCGTCCGCGACCTTCTTAACGCTGCGTTTCAACAAACGTTTCCCGATAGCAGTCGATGGCGTCTTGAATGATCTCTACGGCTTTTTCGGGACCGAACAGATTTTGCACGTCGGTCTGTTTGTTTTCCAGTTGTTTGTAGACGGAGAAGAAATGCACGATCTCATCGAACAAGTGGGGGGGCAAAGAATCGATGGAGTCGATGCCCAGGTAGGTGGGATCCGAGAACGGAACCGCGATGATCTTATCGTCCATCTTACCGCCGTCCAACATCCGCATCACGCCGATGGGATACACGCGGATCAGCGTGAGGGGGTAGATCGGCTCCGAGCAAAGCACCAGAACGTCCAGTGGGTCGCCGTCGTCGGCATAGGTGCGCGGAATAAAACCGTAGTTTGCAGGATAGTGCGTGGACGTATAAAGAATACGGTCCAGCTGCAAAATTCCCGTATGCTTATCCAATTCGTATTTGCATTTGCTTCCCTTCGGAATCTCGATCACGGCGGTGAAATCTCTGGCTTGGATCCGGCCTTCCTCAATATCGTGCCAGATGTTCATTCCGATATGACCTCTTTGAGATTGCTTCAAATCATCTATACTCATAATATCCTCCCGATATGTGATAACAATATTATAGCACTTATTTCATGAAATTACAAGTGTTTCGACAAAGAAAGCTACGGTTTACAGGTTCCGCACGGTGAATATCCCTGCGCTTCCAATTCCGTTTTGGTCAGCGTGGTGTATTCCATGTTGGACGTCAATTCGGCGTAGTGACTCAAACGGTGGTACTTTTTCGTGCTAACGTTGATGGCATAGGTGGCATCATCGGGCGCATTGCCTCGGTCTTCCGTGGTTTCTTCATCGGTGACGGGCGTTTCCCCCGACAGCCACGAATTGCCCGTGGCATAGTCGATCTCCACACCCGGCTGATTGTTGTAACAATACACGTTAAAGCAGATGCCGTCGCCCTCGTCTTCCACCGAATAGGCTTCCATCAAAATTCCTCGGCAGACCAATTCGCTGTCCACAAAAATGGGTGTCACGCGGTACATCACGTGATTTTCCGTTTCCTTAACGTAGTCGGCGATCATATTTTCAAAGGGGAGCATCCCTTCGTGATTCAAATAAGTAGTACCCGTCACCAGATTTTCCCGATTGGCATTCTCGCCCGTCAGTTGGAATCCGATCAAGTGGCAACGGTTATACAGATCTCCGCCGCTGACGCAATCATAGGTTACGCTATGCCAGCCCGTTGGTTTGACCGAGCTGATGCTTCCCCGATCCTCGGTGGGCATCAGATCCTTGCCGATGCACGCCATGGCTTGGGTACATCTGCCAAGCGCATCCAGATCGCCGTAGAATTCATAGGAATCCGCGGTGATCTCCTCTTGCGTAAAATAAGGCGTATTCTGATTGAGCGCCACGTACGCATCCCCCGAAAACGGCGGAATGGCTGACAGATCAAAACCGTCAGGCGCCAGTACGGCACTACTATCGGCTTGGGTGGATGAATCAATCTCCTCCACCGGACCGATGCAAGCGCCGAGAGAAAGACACAGCGCCAACAAGAAGCTCAACAACGCAAGATAACGGCAATTCAGATACTTTCTCATTTACGGTAGATCTCCTTCGTAATTTTAGGATGGGAGCTACCCTCGAACTCCCCGGATGAAATCAAGGAATAGCCATAGGCACGCAAATCTACGTCAAAACGGAAATCTGACGGATACAAACGGTTCCATCGGTAAAGGATCAGCGTTTCAATTTCGTTCAGATGAGTGGCGAGCGATTGATCTTCCACAAAACAAACGCCACCGTTGGGACAATCCCGCAGGGGATCCGACACGACCGCCACTTGGGGATATTCCGCAAACAACGTGCGTGAATATTCTCCGATATAGAGGGGACGGTTGGAGCATTCTCTCATGAAGTCCTCAATCAAGATCCGATCTCTGCTCTGTCTGCGTCCTCCAAACGTCATGCCATCTTTATCGTCCAGGCAAACCGCAACCGTGATCTGTTTCACGTCTATTCCCCCTTTTGCTTCAAAACGGAAGCTGTTGCTCCAGCCGTTCGATCAATTCCGCAACGGCATCCTGGTCGTTGGTGCGGTCAAGCACCAGATCTGCCGCGTTTTTCGCATACGGGGTAGCGTTTGCCACCGCGACACCGAATCCTGCGGCTTGCAGCATACTCAAATCGTTGTTGTTATCCCCCACCGCCACGGTTTTGCGGCGGTCGACGCCAAACAGATCCGCCATACGGAGCAATGCCGTACCTTTGGAAACTCCTTTGGGCAGGATCTCGTAATATTGGGACGTGGATTGGACGAACTCAAACTTTTCCGCCACGGGATGCTTTTGTAGCGCGTCCGCCATGCTTTCCAATCGATCCGCCTCAATGATCAGCACCACCTTTGTCAGCTTATCCGCCACCTCTTGATAGGTTGCGCTCACGTAGGGGATCCGCTCAATCTGTCGATGCTCCTCGGTCAATGGATTCATGCGAAAAAACCACGCCTCGTAAAGCCCGCACAGTTCAATCCCTACGTCGGGATATTCTGTACAAAGAAAATTTACCAGCTTCTCGGCGTCGGGATCCAATTTGGCAGACCATACGTAGGTTTTGGTCTTTGGATCGTAGATTCCGCCCCCGTTGATGCATCCCACGGGAACGTCGGGAGTCATCTGCTCCAAAACCGCTTGCATACCAACCGGGATCCGCCCCGTTATATAGGTGAAAATCCCACCCTCTGCGGTGAACCGTTGGATCGCCACACGATTGCCGTCGCTGATCCGTTTGTCCTTTGTAAGCAACGTTTCGTCCAGATCCGAAACCAACAAGATCCCGTCAAATTTTCCCAATTTTCAAAATTCTCCTTCAAATCAAACTCTGAACATCATATCCCCGTAGGTGGGAACGGGCCAACAATCGGACGAGGTCAGCGTTTCCATGGTATCGACTGCCTCTCTCAACTGCTCCATCACGGGCAATACGCGGTCACAGTAGCATTTTGCTCTTGCCCTCACGTCCGCCGTCTGCGCCGCCTCGGTTTCGACGGCTTTCAATTCCCTTATTTTTTGGTAAGCCAACTCGTTAAGCTCCGACAGCCGAGAGATCAGGTCTTTCTCCACTGCACAGGAAATTTCACTGCATACCGACTTCTTCTTCGCCGCCGCATCCGCAATCTCTCCCATAAACCGCTCCACAGCGGGAATATAGTCCCGTGACGCCATCACGATCATTGTCAACGCCTCAATGTTGATGATCTTGGAATAGTTCTCAAAAAGGATCTCCTCTCTGGAACGCATCTCGGTTTCGTTCATCACCCCAAAAGAAGAAAACAGATCCACGTTTTTCTGCTCCATGAAGGCTTCGTAAGCATCCACCGAGGTTTTGAGGTTCCTCAAGCCCCGACGCTCCGCTTCCCTTTCCCATTCCTCGGAATATCCGTTTCCGTCAAACAAGATCCGACGGTGCGCGCGGAAGGTTTCCTTGATCACCTTTGCAATGGCGGCATCCTTGTTCTCTGCGGCCTCGATCTCGTCCGCAAACTGACGGAAGGATTCTGCCACGGCGGTGTTCAACACCGTATTCGGAAATGCAATATTCTGGGAGGAACCGGGCATGCGGAATTCAAATTTATTCCCCGTAAACGCCAGGGGCGAGGTACGGTTGCGGTCGGTAGTATCCTTGCGGAAGACGGGCACGGTGGGGATCCCCAAATCCATCATCGCCTTTTTTCTGCCCTTGTATGCAGTTCCGCCCACGATGGAATCCAAGATGGTATTCAATTCTTCACCAATGAATACCGAAACAATGGCAGGGGGAGCCTCGTTTGCACCCAGACGGTGATCGTTTCCCGCATGGGCAACCGACACGCGAAGCAATTCCTGATAGTCGTCCACAGCCTTGATCACAGCCGCCAGAATCAGCAGGAATTGCGCGTTTTCCGCCGGCGTTTTGCCGGGATCCAACAGATTTTTTCCGTTGGCGTTCAGCGACCAGTTGTTGTGCTTGCCCGATCCGTTGACTCCCGCGTAGGGCTTTTCATGCAATAGGCAAACAAGATCGTGCTTTTCCGCGATCTTCTTCATGTATTCCATGATCAAAAGATTCTGGTCAACGGCAATATTTGCGTTGGCATAAATAGGCGCCAGCTCGTGCTGCGCGGGAGCCGCCTCGTTATGCTTGGTTTTGGAATTGACACCCATGCGCCACAGCTCGTGGTCAAGATCGGACATAAAGGCGGCGAACCGCGTTTTCAGAGGCCCGAAGTAGTGATCCTCCAACTCCTGTCCCTTGGGAGCGGGCGCGCCGAACAGCGTTCTGCCCGTAAAGCGGAGGTCCTTGCGAAGGTCGTACAGCTCCTTGTCGATGATAAAGTATTCCTGCTCCGCGCCAACGGTGGTGGTCAGTCTGCGGGGGGCGGTGTCGCCAAAGAAGCGAAGCAGACGCAGACCCTGCATGCTGATGGCATCCATGGAGCGCAGTAGGGG
>JAZSMC010000125.1:0-2318 GCA_045535705.1 Eubacteriales bacterium | reverse complement strand
TTTTTATTGACTTTTCTTTTTGCATGTGTTATAATGTGATGGATGATATATCTTGTGGTTATTGCATGAAATGATAAAAAGGAGCTTGAGAAAATGGAAGACAAAAAAATGGAACAAACTTCCCGATCCTCATCTGCGGGGGGCTTCAAAGATCCGCAAAAAAGAAAAATTTTGATCATTGCAGTTGCGTCTGTATTGTTAATCGCGGCAGTCGTGTTGGTGATTGCTTTGGGCGAAAAAAAGAATAATGCCAATGGCGGCGGTGAATTCAAAGAAAAAGAGTCGGTTTCTATCGAGAGCTCCGATGAACCATCAAGTGACGATCTAGGCAATGCAGGGGCTGATACGGCGGATGGCTGGCAAGATGTGGTGGTCAGACCTGGGTTTTAAAAAGAACGAGTCAAATGCACTTTTGCATTTGACTCGTTCTTGTTTATTCTTGATGTTTCAATAGATTCAAGGCTTCGTAAATTCCCTTGATGGGAATGATCCGAATTCCTGAAACGTCAAGCTTTCTTTTTTCCACGTTTCGATAGGGGACCACAGCTTGCGTGAACCCCAAGCGGGCGGCTTCTTTGACACGCTGTTCCAAATTGGATACCGCGCGGCATTCTCCCGCCAACCCCAACTCGCCAATGGCGATCAGATCGTCGGGGACGATGCGGTCGGTCATAGAGGAGATCAACGAGAGAGCCACCGAAACGTCGGACGCAGGCTCGTCCAATCGCAGACCGCCAATAACGTTGAGATAAACGTCATTCTGATAAAATTTCAATCCCAACCGTTTTTCCAAAACCGCAATGATCAGGCACATGCGGTTGTAATCAATACCGTTTGTGGTTCGGCGAGGAGCAGGGAAGGCGGTGGGCGTAACCAACGCCTGAATTTCTGCGATCAAAGGACGGGTGCCTTCCAGCGTGCAGACCGCGCAGTTGCCCGAAACGTTTTTTGGGCGTCCTGCCAATAGCATTTCGGAAGGATTTTCCACTTCCACCAACCCCTTGTCGCTCATTTCAAACACGCCGATCTCGTTTGTGGAGCCGTAACGGTTCTTGATGGCGCGGATGATGCGGTACGCCTGTTGGCGCTCACCCTCAAAATATAGAACTGCATCCACCATATGTTCCAAAACCTTCGGTCCCGCGATACTGCCTTCCTTGTTGACGTGTCCCACCATGATCACCGAAGTGCCCTCGCTCTTTGCTTTGTTGATAAAGGAAAGGGCGGCTTCTTTCACTTGGGTAACGCTTCCGGGGGTGGAGTTTACAGCGGAAGAATATACGGTTTGAATGGAATCCACGATCAGCACGTCGGGCTTGATTTTGTCGGTTTCCTGAATGATCTTTTCGATGTTGGTTTCGGTGAGAATAAAGAGATTGGAGCCGATCACGCCCAGCCGCTTGGCGCGGAGCTTGAGCTGACCGCCCGATTCCTCACCCGAGATATAAAGCACGCGGCGAGTTGAGCCAAGCGCATCGCAGATCTGCATCAAAAGCGTAGATTTTCCGATGCCGGGCTCGCCCGACAGTAATACAACGGAACCGTGAACAAGTCCGCCGCCCAACACGCGGTCAAGCTCGTTCAGTCCCGTGTTTTGACGCATATAGGACGGAATTTCCAAAGCTTGAAATCCCACGGCGTGATTGTCACCCGTTGGGATCATGCTCACCCGTTTGGCAACGGCGGGAGCGGGCGCCGTTTCTTCCACGTCTTCCGTAAAAGAGTTCCACGCGCCGCATTTTGGGCATTTTCCCATCCATTTGGGCGTTTTGTATTCACATTCGGAACAGATATAAAACGTTTTGAGTCCTTTCACGTCTTGATTCCTCCGTTTTTTGCTGTAGATACTTCATTATACCGCAAAACAGATAAAAAATCAAGGATTTAAGGAAATTTCAGAGGATATTTTTGATATTCCTTCCGTAATGGACAAAAAAAGCAAAAAAGCCAGTTGATCTTGGTATTCTTTGGTTCCGAGCAGCTGCGCTTCTTCGGGGTTAGAAAGAAATCCACATTCCACCAGCACGGCGGGACATTCCAGCCGATGCAACAGATAGATCGAGGACGTCGCAGGCTTCACGCGGCGGTCGTTGAGAGGCTGAAGCTGTTGGGATGTCATATCCTGAATTTGTTTTGCCAAGGTTAGAGAATCGGGCGAGTTTTTTGAATACCATACCTGGAGTCCGCTGTATTGGGACTTCGGATAGGCGTTCATGTGGATGCTGACGAAGATCGCGTTTTCGGTTTCTTCTCCGATCTTGCGGCGTGCGGCAAGATCCAACGCTTTTTTTCTGCCGTGAAAATCCACAGTCCTGTCG
>JAZSMC010000045.1:0-10741 GCA_045535705.1 Eubacteriales bacterium | reverse complement strand
CATGATCGCCAAGGACGGTGAGAGCTACGCGTTCTTCTCTGATTTCGTTGCCACCCGAAAAGGCGGCGATGCGGCTCTGGATATTGAATTCGTGCGCGCGCTGGAGGAAGTGATCACCGAGATGCATGAGAATGCCGCAGGCGTTGGTACCGAGGTGACCTTCACCGCTATGAGTCCCATGATGGAAAACGGCAAGGAGGTCCTTGACGAAAACGGCGCTAAGGTGATGAAGGAAACCGAATACACGGTGAAAAGAGAGAAAAACGATTATACCATTTGGCGTGAGGACAGCACTTACGTGATCATGATCTACGATGAGCCCAGCGCGGAGCATCTGCTGGGAACAGATGCCAACGGTATGGACGTATTGGCAAGAGTGATGTACGGCGGAAGAATTTCTCTGCTGGTTGGCTTCATCGTTGTGTTCATTGAAATGTTCCTTGGCGTTATCATGGGCGGTATCGCCGGCTATTTCGGCGGCTGGGTTGACAATATCATTATGCGTCTGGTTGACGTGTTCTATTGCATTCCTTCCATGCCCATCCTCATTATCACGGGTGCGCTGTTTGACGAGTTGAACATGGACTATATCACGCGGCTGATATGGATGATGGCAATTCTCGGATTCCTCGGTTGGGCAGGTGTTGCAAGACTGGTCAGAGGGCAGATCCTTTCCTTGAGGGAACAGGAGTTTATGGTTGCGGCGGAAGCTTCCGGATTGAGCACACGCCGACGTATCTTCAGTCATCTGGTGCCAAACGTGATGCCTCAATTGATCGTACAGGCAACGATGGGGCTTGGAAGCGTGATCATTACCGAGTCAACGCTGTCGTTCCTCGGGCTTGGCGTAAAGCACCCGCTGGCAACTTGGGGTAATATGATGAACAACATCACCCAAAAGGTAGAATATCTTTCCGCCTACGCATATATTTGGGTTCCCATCGGTTGCTTGATCTGTCTTGCGGTTATCGCGTTCAACTTCGTTGGTGACGGATTAAGAGATGCTTTTGACCCCAAAATGAAGCGCTAAAAAGGGGGAGCAAAAATGAGTAAAAATAATGCAAAAAAGAAAACCTCTTATATAAGCGGTAAGGAATCTCAAAAAATCTCCGCTTTTAACAGAAAGATCACAAAAAAATTGGAAAAGCGCAGACTTTCCAACAACGTGAATCCTGAGAGCTACAAAACCAAAATGCGCGACCCCAATAACGTTTTGGAGCTTGATAACGTTTGCACCTTCTTCTTTACGGACGTTGGTACGGTAAAGGCTGTTGACGGGATCAGTTTCGATATTCCCAAAAACAGCACCGTAGGCGTGGTGGGAGAATCAGGTTGCGGAAAAAGTGTCACATCTCTTTCGGTCATGCAGCTCCTTCCTCGTCCTGTAGGTCAGGTAGTGAGCGGAGAAATTCGCTTTAACAACGGCGGAGAGGCATACAACATCGTCAACGTGCCAAATTCCGAAATGATGCACATTCGTGGAAATAAAATTTCGATGATCTTCCAAAAGCCTATAACCTCTTTGAATCCCGTTTTCCGTATTGGGGATCAGGTCAACGAGGTGATTACGTTGCATAATCCCTCCTTTACGAAGGAGCAGGTGAAGGAACGTACCATTGATGTTTTGAAGCAAGTGGGAATTGCGAACGCGGAAGGCGTTTACAAAATGTTTCCACACGAGCTTTCGGGAGGGATGCGTCAACGTGTAATGATCGCAATGGCTTTGGTTTGCGATCCTGAGTTGATCATCGCAGACGAACCTACCACGGCACTTGACGTGACATTCAAGCGCAGATCCTCGATCTGCTTCAGGAACTGAAGGATAAGATCAACAGTTCCATCATGCTGATCACCCACGACCTTGGCGTGATCGCGCATATGGCAGATTACGTGGTGGTTATGTATGCCGGCAGAATCGTAGAGAAGGGGACGAAAGAGGATATTTTCCACAATCCGCTTCACCCCTATACGATCGGTCTTATGAAAAGTAAGCCCTCTATCAATAAAACGGTAGACTCGCTCTATAATATCAGAGGCAGTGTTCCGAATCCTATCAATATGCCGAACTATTGTTATTTCAAGGATCGGTGCGACCATTGCGTTGCCGAATGTGATGGGAAGTATCCGCCTATGATCAAAGTGAGTGATACGCACTATGTTTCCTGTTACCGTCATGCAGATGAGGGGCAGTTCGTTGAATATCCTAAAACCGTAGATCCGGAGGTGCTGTTGAATGAGCTCTAATAAGGCTAAAATGCAGGCTTCAGATAAGCCCATAGTTGAAGTGCGTGGATTGAAAAAATATTTCCCCATCAAGTCCAGCTTTTTCAAGGCAACCATCGGAAACGTGAAAGCGGTTGACGACGTTTCGTTTGCGATTACGCCGGGAACGACGTTCGGTGTGGTGGGTGAATCGGGATGTGGCAAAACTACCATGGGTAGAACGATGCTTCGTCTTTATCCCATTACCGAGGGTGAGGTTTTGTATCGTGGATTGAGTCTTGAAAAGTTGTCCGTTGCCCAACTTCGGCATGCGTTGCCCGAGTCGGCAAAAGGTTCGGTGAAGCAGGACAAGACCTCCTTGATCGCCTATTTTGAAGAAAACGGTATTGATATTGGCAAGTTGAGCAATGCGGCGCTGAATAAGCTCCGTCCCGATATTCAGATCATATTTCAGGACCCGTATTCCAGCTTGAGTCCCCGTCTTCCTATCGGTGACATCATCGGAGAGGCCGTAAAGGAGCATCATATTGTTCCCAAAGAGGAGTACGATGACTATATCAGTGAAATCATGCACGCTTGCGGTTTACAAGAATATCATAAGGACAGATATCCCCATGAATTTTCGGGTGGTCAAAGGCAAAGAATTTGCATCGCTCGCGCGCTTGCAATGAAACCGAAGATCGTGGTTTGCGATGAGCCGGTATCCGCCCTTGACGTATCCATTCAGGCGCAGATCATCAATCTTTTGAAGGATCTTCAGAAAGAGCGTGGACTCACTTATATCTTTATTTCCCACGATCTCTCAGTGGTACAGCATATTTCGGATGTGATCGCGGTTATGTATCTTGGTAGCATGGTGGAGCTTGCGTCTAAAGAAGAGTTGTTTGCAAATCCCATGCATCCTTATACGCAGGCGTTGCTTTCGGCAATTCCCGTTCCGGATCCCGATGTTAAAATGAACCGTATCGTTCTTGAGGGTGACCTTCCCAGTCCTGCAAATCCCCCCGTGGGCTGCAAGTTTCATACCCGTTGCAACAAGTGCTTTGAACGTTGCAAAAAAGAGGTTCCAGCGTTTAACGAATATGCACCCGGACACTTCGTTGCTTGTCACCTCTATGATAAGGATGGTTCGCAGACCGAGGATGCAAAAGAACGCAGTGAAACGGTATGAAAAAACGCAAGAAAAAGGTGTATGATGACGACGACGGGCGAGTGATCGCTCCTATGAACGTTGACGGGATGCCATGGAATCGTAAAGGTCCCGTTGATCCTTCCAAAGCATCGAAAGAAAAAAAGGATGAAGAGGAGCTTTCGCTCACTTCCGCAGAAAAGCGTGCCATGATGGGCGGTGTATTTGCCGCGGCGTTGTTGGTTGCGGGGATCTTCGTGGTGGCGGCGTTTCTGTTTATTCTGTTCTGTATTTTTGTCTGGTTTAAGTGATCAGATCGAAATGATTTTTTTAAGTCAAAAAAGGGAAGATTTTTGAGAATCTTCCTTTTTTTGTTTGTAATTGTTAAAAAAAAGGGTAAGCCGAATGCAAAGCACATCTAACTCACCCTATATTTCGTTGCGACAACCCACCGCAATAAAAATACGTTCGATCATGAGAAGAAGATCCAGAAACCGATGCCGATCAGGATCACGCCACCGAGGATGGACGCTTTGTTGGCAAGCCTGGTTCCAAAGGTCTTTCCGATAAAAAGACCGCCCATGCAAATGAAAAAGGTTACGATCGCGATCAGCAGTGCGCAAACGATTGCCATAGCAGCGGTATGCGTTGCAATGGTAAAGCCTACCGACAAGGCGTCAATGGAGGTAGCAACGCCTTGTACCATCAAAGCTCCCAGCGTCAGTTTTCCCGCGCAATCGGTTTCTTCCTCGCCGTCGTGGTGCTTGATACCGTCCCAAAGCATTTTTCCGCCGATCCAGCAGAGCAGGATCAAAGCGATCCAAGGGATCACCTTTTGGAAGGCGCTGAATTTCTCCGCAACGGTGTGGATACATACCCACCCCAAAAGGGGCATCAAAGCCTGAAATCCTGCAAACACGCCAGCGATCATGCTCATTTTCGGGAGCTTCATGCAAGGTGCATTCAATCCGTTTGCGAGGGAAACCGAAAAGGCGTCCATTGCCAATCCCAATCCCAAAAGAAGACTGGTTATAAAAAATTCGACTGTCATTCCTTACCTCCGTTCACGACCTATATATTCTACCATATGTTTATAAAAAAGTCAACAATTTTCTCAAAACCTATTTACAAAAGCACGGATTCCGTGTATAATGTAGTATAGAATTCGTTCGGGAGGATACCCATGAACCAAGAAACCAAAAAGACCAACGGTCTGAAACAATATATTCGGAAAAGACGCGCCGATAAAGAGGCGTTGTTGGAATCCATTGCGGATACGGTTGTGGCTGTGAAGCAGCGGGACCCCGCGGCGCGCAGTACGGCGGAGATCTTGTTGCTGTATTCGGGCGTTCACGCCATGGCAGCCCATCGGATCGCCAACCGTCTGCAAAAAGAGGGAAAGTTCTTTGCCGCCAGAGCGGTGAGCCAGCTTTCCAGACATTTTACGGGTATTGAGATCCACCCCGGAGCAACGATCGGAAAGGGACTGTTTATCGACCACGGTATGGGTGTGGTGAACGGTGAAACGGCAGAGATCGGAGATAACTGCACCATTTATCAGGGGGTGACGCTGGGCGGTACGGGTAAGGACGTTGGAAAACGCCATCCCACCCTCGGAGATAACGTGATGGTGGGTGCTGGTGCCAAAGTGTTGGGACCTGTGAAGATCGGCTCCAACAGCAAGATCGCCGCCAATGCGGTGGTGCTTCGTGAGGTGCCCGAAAACAGTACTGCTGTGGGAATCCCCGCGAAGGTGGTCCGCCGCGACGGCGTGAAGGTGAAGGATGACTTGGATCAGATCCACATTCCCGACCCCGTTGCCCAGGAATTTGCGCGCTTGCGTCGAGAGATGCAGGCAATGCAAGAACAGATCGACAAGCTTGACAAGCAATAAAAAAGGAACTTCGATATGGAAAGAGGACGTTTTATCGTATTTGAGGGCATTGACGGAGCAGGAAAATCCACCCAGATCCAACTGCTGGTGAACCGACTCAAGGAGCAGGGCAGAACAGTGTATTGGACGGCGGAACCCACCGAATCGGTTTCGGGGGGCTTGCTTCGGGACGCGTTGGGCGGAATCTCCAAGCGCACGTCCTGCGAATTGGCGGCAATGTTCGTGCTGGATCGTATTTTTCACAACGTCAACCCCGTCAACGGCATTGAGAAGATGCTGGCGGACGGCGTGGACGTGATTTGCGACCGCTACTATTATTCATCCTTGGCGTATCAAGGCAGCTTGATCGATGGAGATTGGGTACGGGATATGAATCTGAACTGTCCCGAAATTCGGACGCCCGACCTTTGCATTTTCTTGGATCTGACCCCCGAGCAGAGCATGGTGCGGATCTCCAAGGGGCGCGTGACCACCGAAATTTACGAAACCGAGGAGCAACTCACCAAGGTGCGGAATCGGTTCTTGACGGTGATCGAGAGTCTGAAAGGACGGGACGACGTTCGCATCGTCAACGCCGCAGGGACGATTGAAGAAATTCACGAAGATATTTGCAGGATCGTTGATGAACTTTATCAATAAACATAGCCGAGGCGCGGATCAGATATTCCGCGCCTCGGATGTGTTTATTCGTCTTTCAGTGTTTTTTCCAAGTCTGAACCTTCCAGAATGTACCGGTCTGTTCCGCTACCGTGATTATTAATCAAAAAATCGTTGGAAAAAGAGAACGGAGTATCTGTTAAATTAATCGTTTTTCCGTCTGTGTGATCTTCATTGTAACGCTCACCTGTTTTGAATAGGTAGATGTACCCGTCGGATGCCACTCGCCATTCAAAGTCTACCGTTCCTGATAATACGTAACTGTACTGGGGGTAGAATTGATCCGTATAAACGAAATAGTATTCCATGATTCCCGTTTGATCGGCGTAAAACGTGTAGTCTTCTTTGCTTTTCTCGGTGTTAGACTCTCCAACGTACTTTTGAGCAAACGTAAGGGAAATCGGATTGTTGTTGTTCGTGTTTGTTCCTGTGGGGGCAGGAGCGGCGGTTTTGTTTTCGCTTGAAGGGGCTTCGTTTGAAGAAGCAGAGCCGATATTGCTATCGTCTGCCGAGGAGTTTTTATCGAAAAGCGAGCATGAAGCAAAAGAGGTACAAAGAATTGCCGTGAGGGTTACGAGGGCGATCAGTTTCAAAAAGTTTTTCATATTGTGTTGTCCTTTCATTGTTGTTTTTCAAAAAGATTTTTTAAATATCCCTTGAGCCGTGCGGCATCTCCGTCAAAGAGATACCCACGAATACCAGAGGCTTCCGCGCCTCGGCTAAGTTTATTCGTCTTTCATTGCTTTTTCCAAGTCGGAGCCTTCCAGAATATAGTATGCCTGCCCCTGTCCGTCGGCGGCAGTCATAAATTCGTCGCCGAAAGAAAGTGCTCCTAGCATATAAAGCTTTTCTCCTTCCGTGTGATCATCGTTGTAACGCACTCCCGTTTGGAACAGATAAACGTATCCGTCGGCTGCTACGCGCCATTCAAATGCAATCGTCCCAGAGAAGGTATAAGATGTATAAACGGTATGCTGCTCCATGATACCGGTTTGGTTGGCGTAAAACGTATAACTTATTACGTTTGTCGAGCCGCTTTCACTATTGTCTTTAATATACTTTTTGTCGAATGTGATCGGAATGTCACCGCTGTTATTTGAGGGAACTACTTTGTTTAGCAGTGAACAGGACACAAAAGAAACGCAGAGAATTGCCGCGAGGGTTACGAGGGCGATCAGTTTCAAAAAGTTTTTCATGTTTTGTTAGTCTTCCTATTGTTGTTTTTTATTCTTCCAAAAGATTTTTCAAATATAATTTGAGGCGTTTCGCATCCCCTTCAAAGAGATAGCCTTGGATGCCGAAGGCTTCCGCCCCTGCGATGTTGGCGGCGTTGTTGTCCACGAAAATACATTCGGTGGGATTCAGCCCGTTCCGTCCGCAGAGATAGGCAAAAATATCGGGGTTGGGCTTCACCTTGCCGCAGACCGCGGAGAATACGCAGTCGTCAAACTCTGCAAGGCATGGGACCTCGTGAGCATGGGCGGCAAAATAGGTGCTGATGTTGGAGAGCAGATACACGTGGATGCCATACCGTGTTTTCAATTCTTTCACCAGTTCTCCCATTCCCGCAATTTCGGGAAGATTGTAGACCCAATTGCGGTAAACCGTTTCCAAAATGCCATGCAGATGCTTGGGTAACCGAGCCCGTGACGCTTCGATCACTTCCTCGTCGGTAATGGTTCCCGCGTCCAGCTTGTCCCAATACAAGCGGTCAAACAAGACTTCCTCAATCAACTTGCAGTCCGTGGGATCCTCTACGTATTTTGCCGTCATGTACGCAGGATCGAAACGCACCATGACCTGCCCAAAATCAAAAATGACGTTGCGGATTAAATTCAATCCCCCTTTTTTAATGTTTTTTTCGCAACTCATTATATCATAGAAGCCGGAAAATGTCAACCGTTTCCTTGGAAAAATTTCCCGAAAAATTTACCCAGATCTTTTCCCACGGTTCATCCCGATCGGCGTAGTAGAATTGATTGGCTCCTTCGGGTAAATAATAAGTATCCCCTGCACAGACCGTGAACTCCCGTTCGTTTATCAACACGTGCCCTTTACCGCTCACCACGTATTCGATGCAGGCTATGTCCGAAGCGGGACGGTTGATGCAGTAGGCTTTATTTGGGTAGGTTGTCCCGCAAAGCATAAAGACGGGATGTTTTTTGCCGTCGGTGGAAGGATTCAGACGCGTCATGCGAAGGATCTTTTCGTGAGCCATAAAAAACTCCTTTCAAAACAGATGCGGGATTTTGAATCTATTATAGCAGATTGAGGTTTGATTGTCAAGAAAAGCGCTGAAAAAGGACAAAATACCATGTGTCCGTTCTTTAAGAAAAAGGCTAAAATATCTGATTTCAAATAAAAAGAGCCAAAAGCGAAGATTTTTTCTTGACAAAATCGAATTCACTTGCTATAATGTTTAGCAGATAACAACGAAATTGTCGGAAGAAATTTCGCTGATATGAGAAAGGATTTATACGTTTATGGGAAAATATTTTGGAACTGACGGATTTCGCGGAGAAGCGGGAGTAACCCTGACTTCCGAGCACGCATACAAGATCGGACGCTTTTTGGGATGGTATTATTCAGATGGCGGCAAGAAGAAGGTGAAGGCTGTGATTGGAAAGGATACCCGACGCTCCAGCTATATGTTTGAATACGCCATCGTGGCGGGCTTGACTGCATCGGGCGGTGACGCGTATATGCTCCACGTGACCACCACGCCCAGCGTTTCTTACGTGGTCGGGGGCGGCGATTTTGATTGCGGCGTGATGATCTCCGCCAGCCATAACCCGTTTGAAGACAACGGTATTAAGCTGGTGAACCGCCGTGGAGAAAAGATTGACGACGATACCATTGCCAGCATTGAGGCGTACATCGACGGCAATTACGAAGCACTGGGCTTGAACGGTGACGTTCCCTATGCCACGGGAGAGAATCTGGGCCAGATCGTGGACTACGCCGCAGGCAGAAACCGTTATATTGGCTATTTGATCTCGCTTTCCAAGTACTCCTTCCGACCTTTCCGTATCGGTTTGGACTGTGCCAACGGAAGCTCCTGGATGATCGCTCCCAGTGTGTTTGAGGCTCTGGGCGCAAAGGTGTCTGTGATCAATGCGGCTCCCGACGGATTGAACATTAACCGCGGAGCAGGCTCCACGCATATTGAAGCTTTGGCGGAGCACGTTCGGGAAAACAAGTTGGATCTGGGCTTCGCATTTGACGGCGACGCTGACCGCTGCTTGGCAGTGGACGGAAACGGCAACGTGGTGAACGGAGATCATATTCTCTATATTCTCGGCAACGTGATGAAAAACAACGGGGAACTGGTGAACAACACCGTTGTGACTACCATTATGTCCAATCTGGGACTTTACCGCGCATTGGAAGCGGCAGGGATGGATTACGCGCAAACCACCGTGGGTGACCGCTACGTTTACGAAAACATGTTGGAAACGGGAAACTGCGTGGGCGGCGAGCAATCGGGACATATTATTATGAGCAAATACGCCACCACGGGTGACGGGATCCTCACGGCGATCAAGGTGATGGAAGCCGTGATCGAAAGCAAGCTGACGCTGGAGAAATTGGCAGAGCCCGTGAAAATGTTCCCGCAGGTATTGAAGAACGTCCGCGTGAAGGATAAAAAGGCTGTTCGAGAGGATGCGGAAGTGCAGGCGTTGGTGGCAGAGATCGGCAAAGAACTTGGAAATGAGGGCAGGATCTTGCTCCGCGAGAGTGGCACCGAGCCCGTTGTTCGCGTGATGGCAGAAGCGTCCACCGAGGTCCTTTGCGAAAAATGCGTTGACCGTGTGGTGAATTTGATTCACGCACGGGGATTGGTTTAAGGAGAAACAGAATGGCTGAAATTATGAATTCGCTGACGGTGAAAGCGTTGTATCATTATCCCGAGCACACGCTGGCATGGGAGTATCTCAATGGATTTACCTATCCGTGGGAAGCTCTGGACGGCTTGAAGCAGTTGATCGTTGACCTCGGGAAAAAATTGCCCAAGGATCGCTACGATGAAATTTCGGAAAACGTCTGGGTTGCAAAAACCGCAAAGGTGGCGCCCACCGCATTCATTGGCACTCCCGCCATTATCGGCGAAGATGCCGAGGTCAGACAGTGCGCGTTTATCCGTGGCTCCGCCTTGGTCGGAAACGGATGCGTGGTTGGAAATTCCGTGGAGCTGAAGAACTGTATTCTGTTTGATGGGGTTCAAGTACCTCATTTCAATTACGTTGGTGATTCGGTTTTAGGCTATCTCTCTCACATGGGCGCGGGTGCCGTGACGTCCAACGTTAAGAGCGACAAATCCCTCGTTTCGGTTCACGCCAACGGGGAAGCGCTTCCCACGGGACGGAAAAAGTTTGGCGCAATGCTGGGCGACCACGTGGAAGTAGGCTGTAACAGCGTTCTCAATCCGGGTACCGTCATCGGTTCTCATTCCAACGTATATCCGCTTTCGTCCGTCCGCGGCTACGTTCCCGAAAACAGCATCTACAAGTCCAGAGATTCGATTGTTTTGAAGAGAAATTAAGGCCGAGGGCTTTGCCCACACCCACTTAAGGGACTTTTGAAAAAGTTCCTTAAGGATCCTCAAAACTTTCAACGAAATAAATAATAGGCTACCCTCGGTAGGAAGTGCGAACATAGCACGACCTACCGAGGGTAGTTGTTTCGTTGAAAGATTTTGTTCCGTCCCGAACGATGATTTGGGTGCGACATCATCCTGTATGGGAGAGCTTCGCTGATGGACGGCGGAATAGCTCCCGCGAGTCGGCAGGGTGGCGGGCGCCGGTGGCACCTACCAAAACTCGCCCTTTGTGCCGCGA